>CAXTPM010000500.1:0-4423 GCA_964245865.1 uncultured Fimbriiglobus sp.
GACTTGGGTGACGTGCAACTCGTCAGCGCCAGCCCCGAGCGCTTCATCCGGGGCACGCCGTCTGGCGAACTCTCCACGCGGCCGATCAAGGGCACCCGGCCGCGCCGCGCCGACCCCAGTGAAGACGACGCGATGCGGCGCGAGCTGCTGGGCAGCGCGAAGGACCGCGCGGAGAACGTCATGATCGTCGATTTGCTGCGCAACGACCTCGGCCGCGTAGCGCAACTGGGCAGCGTGCGCGTGCCGGCGGTGTGCGAACTCGAGTCGTTCCGCCACGTCCACCACTTGGTGAGCGAGGTGCGCGCCCAGTTGGCACCGGGAGGCGACTGGCTCGACGTGCTGCGCGCCGCCCTGCCCGGCGGCTCGGTCACCGGGGCGCCCAAGGTGCGCGCGATGGAAGTCATCGCCGAGTTGGAGGGCGTGCCAAGGGGCGCGTACTGCGGGACGCTGGGGTACTTCGCCGACTCGGGCGCGTTCGACACCAACATCGTGATCCGCACCTTCACCTGCGGCGGCGGGGTGGTGCAGTTCCCCGTCGGCGGCGGAATCGTGACCGACTCGGTACCCGAGTGCGAGTACCGCGAGACGCTCGACAAGGCGGCGGGCCTCCTGCGGGCACTGGCGAGATGATTACCGAGGGGCTACTCACGACGACCGACGGCGCCGGGGCGATGCACCTGGCACCCATGGGGCCGCGCCTGGACCTCGACGCGATGACGCTGGAACTGCGGCCGTTCCCGAGTTCGGCCAGCTACCGGAACCTGGTGCGCCGCCCCGAGGGGGTATTCCACACCACCGACGATGTCCTCTTGCTCGCGTGCGCCGGCGTCGGCGCCGTGGGCCGCGCCTGCCCCGCCCCGGAGTCGCGCGCCGCCGGGTCGGTGGCGGGGTTCGTGCTCGCCGGCGCGTGCCACGCCTACGAGTTCCGCGTCGAATCCATCGACGAATCCCAAGAGCGCGTCTCGATCCGCGCGAAGATCACCCGCCACGAGATGCTGCGCGAGATGCCGGGGTTCAACCGCGCCAAGGCGGCAATCGTAGAGGCGGCGATCCTGGCCACCCGGCTGCACCTGATTCCCGCCGGGGAGGTCGCGGCCGAGTTCGCGCGACTGGCGGTGATCGTGCGCAAGACCGGCGGGCCGGCGGAACTGGCGGCGCTCGCGTTCCTCGACGGCGTGCGGCGGGGCGAGCCGTGACGACTGTGACCGGCCGCGCCCGGCTGCACTTCGGCCTCCTGCACGTGCCGCGAGCGGGCGAGCCGGACGCCCGGCGCTTCGGCGGGTGCGGGCTGATGCTCGACGCGCCCCACATCGTCGTCAGCGCCGACGCGGCCGGGGTCGATTCGGTCGAAGGCCACTCGGCCGTGCGGGCGGCGCGCATCGTCGATCAACTCCGCGCTGCGGCCCCCTCCGGGCGAGTCCGGCCGCTCGCGGTGCGCGTCAACGAGTGCCCGCCGGAGCACGTCGGCCTTGGCGTCGGCACGCAACTGAGCCTGGCCTTGGCGAAGGCGCTCGCGGCCGAGTGGGGGGCCGACGCCGGGCCGCTCGTCGCCGCCACGGGGCGCGGCGAGCGCTCCGGGGTGGGGCTGCACGGCGCGCGGCTCGGCGGGTTCGTCGCCGACTGCGGCCGGGGGCCGGCTTCGACGCTCGCGCCGCTGTTCGCGCGCCTGGAGTTCCCGACCGACTGGCCGGTGGTGCTGGCGCACCCGCTCGCGCCGGGACGGTGGCACGGCGGCGCCGAGCGTGCGGCGTTCGCCGGCCCGGCGCCCGACGCCGGCCTCACCGACGCGATGTGCCGCCTGCTCGTACTCGGCATCATCCCCGCGATCGCTGAGCGCGACTACCCGGCGTTCGCCGCGAGTCTTTACGAGTACAACCGCCTCGCCGGGGCGCCGTTCGCCGCGAGTCAGGGCGGGACGTACAGTTCGCCGGCCGTCGCGGGGCTGGTCGAACTCGCGAGCGAGTTCGGCTTCGGCGCGGCCGGGCAGTCGAGCTGGGGCGAGGCGACGTTTGCGATCGGCAGCGACGCCGGCCGGGCCGAGGAGTTGGCCGAGAGGATGCGGGTGGCGCGGCCGGGGTGGGCGGTGCTGGTGACGCGGGGGTGGAACGGTGGCGGCTAGACCGCCCGAATCAGCCCCACCAGCACCACGTCCGCCGCGAGCACCAACAAACAGCACGCCACGACCCCGCCGGTAGCCGCGCGGCCGACGCCCTCCGAGCCGCCCCGCGCGCCGAGGCCCGCGAGGCAGCCCGTCGCGCCGACGAGCCAGCCGAACACGAGTGTTTTGCCGCCGGACGCGACCACTTCTCCGAGGCGCAACTCGCCGAGGACGGCCGTCTGGTACTTCAAGAGGGTCGTTTGCCCAGTGAGCAGTTCGGCGGCGAACCCGCTTCCCAAGGCGACGGCGGAGATCAGCGTGTGCAGCACCGGCCCGGCGACGACGCACGCCAGCACGCGCGGGCCGACCAGCTTGGCGAACACATCGACGCCCAGGAGCCGCAGCGCGTCGATCTGCTCGCCGAGTTGCATGCTGGAGAGTTCCGCCCCGAGGCTCGCGCCCGACCTCGACGCAAGAATGAGGCCCGCCCCGACCGGCGCGAGTTCCAAGAGTACCGCCGCGGCCAGCACGGTCGGCAGGAGGTCGGCCGCGCCGGCGGTGCGCTCCAGAATCGAGCGAGTCTGCATCCAGATGACCGCGCCGAGCGTGAGGCCCAGTACCAGCGCGAGGGGCAGTGCTCCCACTAGGACGCCGTAGAGCGGCCGCGCCCACAGGCCCGGTTTCGGCGCGGCGCGACCGGCGGCGGCGAGCGCGCGGGCGGCGAACGCCGACCACCCGCCGACGGCGGCGAGCGCGTCAAGCACGGGCCGCGGCCCACGTCCAGTGCCGGTCACTCGTTTGCGCCACGGTGCCCGCCGGGTAGCCGAGCGCCGCGACGAGTTCGCGCACCTCGGCGAGTGTGAGGGCGGCGGCGAGCGAGTCGGCGAAGAGTTGCCGCTGGTGCGCGTTCGCGCCGGCGGCGTAGGTTTCGACTAGCCCGTCGAGTTCGGCCCGGCTACTGGGCCGCAAAAGATCGCGCACGAACAACCGCCCGCTGGCGTGGCAGGCGTGGTGCATGGCGGCGAATGCGTCCAGCGGCTCGGGAAGGTGGTGGATCAAACTGTTCGAGACGACGGCGCTGAATGCCCCGAAGTCCGGCGGTAACTCTTGCACACGGCACCGAATCAGCACCACTTGCCCGACTCGGCCCAGCCGCGCCAGGTGTTGCCGCGCGACGGCCAGCATCGACTCGGCCGCATCGACGGCGATGAAGAAGGCCTCCGGCACGCGGGCGCAAAACTCGATCGGGATGAGCGCTGTGCCGGTGCCGACATCCAGCACCCGAGTGCCATCGACCCCGAAGGCGAGCGCGTCGTCCACGAACTTGGCGTTCACCGCCGCGTGGTCCATCGCGTCGTAGTCGGCCGCGTCGTCGGCGGTGTCCATGACCTCGGGTTCGAGCACGCGCGCTAGCACGGCAGCGCCGCCAAGAGCCGCTCGGCGTGGGCGGCGGGGGTCGCCGGGCGGGCGCGCGCCGCGAGTTCGGCGCGGCACTCGGCCAGCAGCCGGGCGCGGAAACTCTGGTGGCAGCCGGGGCGGTCCCACTCGACCAGCACGCGCGACGTGGCCGGGTTCAGCCCCGCCACGCGCGCCAGCCACACGATCCCCGCCTCGTCGCCCAGGTGCCGCGTGCGCGGGTGGTGCCAAGCAATCTGCGTGGCCAGGCAGCCCATGGGTGGTGTGCGGGCGAACGACCCGTGGATTAGGTACGCGCTAGCGGACTCGAGCAGTTCAGCCAGCCGGGCGACGGCCGAGTCGGGGGCGTGGCGGAGCCAGACTTCCGCGAATTCGGTGAGGGCGGTCGAACTCGGCATCGCTACCCTCCCGGAGTTCCGGCATGACTCGGGGCGCAGGGGTGGCCCCGGAACGGTTCGTTCGTGGCGGGCGGACTGGCACTAATCGCGCGGCGTGTTGGAGGCGGCTCGGCGAACCGCGCCAACTGTGAGGCAGTGGGCGGCGGGTCGTTCGTCCTCGGCGACGGTATCCTAGAAACGCGAACCTCCGCCGTCAAGCGCCAGGGCAACCGACGCGGGTATGCCTGGCGCGATAGCCGGGGTTTTACCGGACGGTGCCCGAGCTGCTGATTCGACGCAAGTCGTTGCTGTCAAATGGGATCGGTCTTGCGGCGGCGGCAGCCACCGCGAAGTCGGACAATTTTTGCCGCCGGCGGAGTCGCCGGTCGCCGTTAGCGGCCGGCTTGACGCGACGCGGCGGGGTCGTACACCGAGTCTGTTGCGACGACACACGGTGGGGGGCGTACCGTGGCGGGGCCGTGGTGGCACGAGGTGATCGACACCGTGCGCGAGGAGTTTTCGGACCTCCCCG
>CAXTPM010000501.1:0-4411 GCA_964245865.1 uncultured Fimbriiglobus sp.
CAACGTTTAGAGCGCCGAATAAATATCGTCCTCGATTTCCTGCAGGGCGGAGAGGGCGTGGGACGCGGGACTCTCCGCCCCGCGCCGAGGCGCCGACCGGCACGGGTCGGCGGCAAGCCCACGCCCCGCTATGCCCCCCAGCGACTACTGCTCGCCCGACGAGTTCAGCGCCCTCAGCGGCCTGTCGCCCGCCACCGTCCGGCGGCGGCTGAAGAGCAACCAGCTCCCCTCGGTGCAGCCGGGCGGGCGCGGCCACCGCGTACTCATCCCCCGCGACGCCCTCGAGCAACTCGCCCGAGTGCAACCGCCCCCGCCCGAACCCGACGCAGCTAACCCCGCCCCGACTACTGCCGGCCCCGCCGACCCGGACTCGCCGCGCACCGGCCCGAGGCCGCGCTGGCTCGCGGGGCCGAACTTCTAGCCCGCCCCTGGGGCGCCGGCCATTCATACACCCGAGATACCCATGCCCAAGCCGAGTAAGAACGATCGCATCGCCTGCCGGTACCACGTCTGGATCCTGAGCCGCCGCAACGGCGTCTGGCGCGCCGACGGCCGCAGCAACCCCGCCGACGCCGGGCGGCACTCGCTCGGCACGCGCGACCGAGCCGAGGCCCGCCGCCTGCTCGACCGACTCGACGCCACCATCGCCGCCCGGCGCGGCGTCCCCGGCGCCCAGGCCCCCGAGCCGGCCGCGCCGGCCGGGCTGCCCCTCGAAGAAGGCCGGCGACTCTACTTAGCGCACGTCGGGCGGGCGAAGTTGCTCGGCGGCGCCCGCGCGTCGTCCCAGAAGCGCTACCGCGCGGTGTTCGACAAGTTCGTCCCCTTCGCCCGCGACCGCCGGCGCCTCACGACCTGGGAGCAGGTGACGGCGACGACGCTCGCCGACTACCTCGCCCACCTCCAGTCGGAAGACTACGCCCCGCGCACGCAGTACCTCGAGGGTACCACCCTCAAGCAGGCGGTCGCGTGGCTCGTCGCCGCGAAGCACCTGTCGGGCGAGTGCCTGATCAGCCTGCCGCTCGGGAAGCCGCGCGGCACCGACACGCACTGCTGGACCGAGCGCGAGGTGCGGGCGATCCTCGCCCACTGCCGCGCCTCGGCCGGGCTGGCCTGGCTCGCCGGAGTTCTCGAAGCGCTGACCTACACGGGGCTTCGCATCTCGGAGCTGATCTCCTTGCGCTGGTCGGACATCAACTTCGCCACCGGCATGGTGACTCTGGCCGACGAGAGCTCCTCGCGCAAAATCCGCAGTGGCCGCGCGGCCCGCACCCTCAAGGGGGGGCGCGGCCGGTCGTTCCCGCTCCACGGCGAGCTGCGACCCGCCCTCGAGGCCATGCCCCGCCACCCCGACGGCTACGTCTTCCACGGCCCCGAGGGCGGGCGCCTTAAGGCCGACACCGCCAGGCGGGCGCTCATCCGCGACGTGCTGACCCCGCTCGAGCCGCAGTTCCCGGCCCCCGAGGGCGAGGTGGGCTTCATCGACGGCCGCCTGCACAGCTTCCGGCACTTCTTCTGCTCCTTGTGCGCGGGCCGGGGGGTGCCGCAGCAGGTCGTGATGCGCTGGCTGGGGCACCGCGACTCGAAGATGGTCGAGCACTACTTCCACCTGAACGACGACGAGGCCCGCCGGCAGATGCGGCGCGTCGGGTTGTCCGGCGGCGCCGGCGGCGAGTGAGCGCCGGCGGTATGATGTGTTTGTGTTCTTTAACCGGTGCCGGGAGGAGAGTCCGAGACGACAGCGACGAGGTTGATTGACCCAGTTTTGGCACAGTCGAGTGTGCCAAAGAAATAAGCCCGCCGCAAGTGCTTGCTCCGAAGCGACTTACGACGAGCTTATTCATGCGAAGCGGAGAGGGCGGGAATCTCCGATCGCGGTTCGGCCGGCCGAGTCGCCCGCTACGCTGGTCGCAACAAAGCCTTGATTCTGGGGGGTTTTCGCATCCCGCCGGGGCGGCCCTTCTCGCCCCGACACCCCCAGTATAGGGCGCGTGGTGCAACCGGTTTGCACCAATCTTGCACCAGGTTTGCACCGCCCCGAGCCGCAGCCCCTCCACCCGGAGGCCCGGCCCTAGCTGGGCCGTCGGCACTCACCGCAGCCCGAGGGCGGCGGCCCGCGCCGACACGGCGTCGATCAGCGGCCGGATCGAGTCGAAGTAGCGCGCCATCGCCTCGGCGGGCCGCAGCGACGTGTACTCGTTGAGGATGTCGCGGCACGAGTGGCCGGTCAGGTAGCGCAACTCCAGGTGCGGCAGCCCCGCGTCCTTCATGCCCTGCGTCGCCGCGTGCCGGAGGTCGTAGAACCGCACGTCGCGCCGGCCGGTCTCGGCGAACACCAGCCCCTTGAACTCGGCCGCCATGCGGTCCTCGGAGATCCCGCCCCACCCGCGCTTCAGGACCCGGCGGAAGGCGAGCTTGCGGTCGTGCTCGGCGCGCACGCCGTCGGGGCCGGCGGCGAGCACGGCGCGCTCGTAGCACCGCCGCAGGTCGTCCTCGCCCCCCGACTCGGGCGCCGCGGCGCCCCCGAACGCGCGCCGGCCCCTCAGCAGCGGGCCGGCGGCCCGGCCGCCCCGGCACGCGGCCAGGAGCGGCGCGAACTCGGGCGGGTACGGCAGCACGAAGCTCGTCTTCTCCTTGGTGAAGTTGCAGTCGCCGAACCGGCGGCCGAACTCCAGCCACCCCCTCTCGGCGTTCGCGTCGCCGATCAGGAGGCCGGCGGCCTCGTCGGGCCGCAGCGGCAGTACCAGCGACCAGGCGAGGTGGCAGAGCTGCCAGGCGTCCATCCGCGCGGCGACCCGCTCGCGAAGCCCCGGTGGCAGGGGGTCGGCGCGCAGCGGGTTCTTGCCGGGCTTGGCGGGGACCGCGCGGCCGCCGAGCGGGTTCGGGAGCGAGGGCGGGAGCTTGGCCACCGCCGGGTCCGACGCCCAGTTGTACACGCCGCGCAGGGTCTCGAGGGCGTTGCGCACCTGCCCGGCCGAGAGCAGGCGCCGGGGCGCCCCGGAGCGGCCGTTGCGGGAGGTCTCGTGCGTCATCAGGAAAGACTTGAGTTCGGCGGCGAACTCGGCGGTCGCGTCGGCCGCGGTGGGCCAGCGCGCGAGGTTCGCCGGGCGCTCCGCGAAGTCGAGGGCGGGGCGGAGGCGGGCCCGGTAGTCCCCGGCGGTCTGGCTGCCCCGCTCGGCCCGCTTGGCGGCGAGGAACGCGGCGGCGAGTTGCCGCAGGGTGAGTCGGGGGCAGCGCCGGCCCGACACGAGTTGGCGGGGCCGGTCGCTGGGCCGGACGTACGCCCCGTCCTCGACCTCGCCGATGAGCCGGCGCAGGCGCGCGGCGGCCTCCCTGGCGTCGCGCCCGAGCGTCTCGCCGAACGCGGCGCCGTCCCACCGGCCCCTGGCCAGGTACGTCTCGCCGCGCCGCCAGACGTGGACGCTGCGGCCGTTCGACGCCTCGTGGGTGTGCGCCCCCATCAGCGAGGCGGCGACCATCTTCCGGCCGGCCGCGCGGCCCCCGCGGGGCGTAGTCAGTTCCGAGCTCATGGTGCACTCCGGTGTCGGCGGGCCGCCGGCGGCCTCGCGGGGACGACCCGGCTCGGCTATGATTATCGTGTTGATCGACGGCGGGCCCGAAGGTCCGGGGAAAACCGACACCGCGATTCCGGGCGGGTCGGGGGGGGGGGGGGGCGCACCGTGGCGGGCGAGTCGGCGGCGTACGGCGCGTGGGAACTTGTCGGCGACGAAGAGCTCCTCCTGGACGAGAGGCAGCGGGCGGTGCGCTACCGCTGGCACGCGCCCGAGAAGTTCGGCGCGTTCGCGTGCGACTTCCAGTGCGTCGAGGACTACCCCGAGCGGCGCTTCTACCCCGCAGAGGTGCTGGGCGCGCTGCGCAAGGGCGAGCCGGCGGATGACTTCGTGGGCGGAGTCTGCCGGCTCGGCGGGGGCATGCTGCCCGAACTGGAGCGCGCCTTACGCGGGTGCGTCGAGCCCGGCTCGCTGACCGGCGCGGACAAGCCCCTGCCCGGCCCCGAGGCGCTGGGCCTCCTGCTCTCGGTCTTCGAGACCCGCCGCGCCGGCCGCGCCCGCGTGACGAGGAGATTCTCGCACCGGAACGACTTCTACGACGCCTCCCCCGCGCGCGCGCCGGAAAGCTTGGTGCCCGGCTTCGACTCCGCCCCGTCGGGGCTTAGGCAGAGCGCCGGCGACATCGTCCGGCTCATCCAGGACGCGGTACTACACCCGCCCCGGCCGGGCGCGGTGCCTGGGCGCGAAGCCGGTCTGGACGTGGACCCCCTCCGCACCCCCCTCGACCAAGTCCTCGTCCAGGGGGTGTTCCGCGACGACGGCAGCCCCCGCGCCCTCAGCTTCCCGAGGATCATCGAGGCGGTCGCCCCCGCGCTGATCGACGGCGTCGAGGTCGGAGCCGA
>CAXTPM010000502.1:0-4410 GCA_964245865.1 uncultured Fimbriiglobus sp.
GGCGGCTGGTGCGCAAGGTGTACGACGGCGGCGAACACCTCACCGTCGTGCGCCAAGCCTGCGACGACGTGCTGGCGTTCCTCGCCGCCCCTGGGCCGAAGTGACGGTGCGGTCCCGGCGGCGGCGCGATAGACTAGCCGCACTTTACCGGCGACGGCGACCACTCGGGGCGAGCGATGAGCGACTTACTGGGCCAACTCGGCGACCTGTTCCGCGCGGTCTTCATGACCGGCCACTGGTTCGGGTTCCTCCAGCCCGATGTCTGGCGCGACGTGCTGAACCGGCCGGGGGTGTTCACCGCGTCCCTGGTGTTCCTGAACCTGATCGTCTTCACCGAGACGGGGTTACTCGTCGGCTTCCTGCTCCCCGGCGACAGTTTGCTGGTGACGGTGGGGATCGTGGCGAGCGAGAGCGGCTGGAGTTTGCCGCTCCTCATCGGCACCCTGTCGGCGAGTGCCATCGTGGGCGACACGGTGGGGTACTGGATCGGCTACAAGGCCGGCCCCGCGATCTTCAGCCGGCCCGACGGGCGGCTGTTCAAGCAGAAGTACCTGGCCGACGCGCACGCCTTCTACGAGAAGTACGGCGGGCGGACGATCATCTACGCGCGCTTCGTGCCGATCATCCGCACCTTCGCCCCGGTGATCGCCGGCGCCGCTCGGATGGAGTACCGCAAGTTCCTGGCGTACAACGTGGTGGGCGGCGTGGCCTGGGTGGCGAGCATGCTGGTCGCCGGCTACTACGTCGTGGCGGTAGCCGACCGGGTACTCCGGCCGCTCTTGGGGAACCCGGAGTTCACGGTCGCCAAGCACATCGAGAAGCTGGCGATCCTGGTGATCGTGCTGTCGGTCTTGCCGATCGTTTATAATGTGGCGAAGTCGTACCTGGGGCGGGGGGCCGGCCGAAGCGAAGAGACCTCGCCCCCCGGCCCCCTCTCCCAGAAGGAGAGGGGGGGGCCGCGCGTCGAAGCGCAGGGCCACGGCGTACCCCCGAAGCCGCTCGCCCAGTAGGCTTATCCCCCCTCTCCTCCTGGGAGAGGGGGCCGGGGGGCGAGGTCACACAGGCCGGGGCCGAGACGCCCACACCAAGGATTTACCATGCCCTCCGCCACGCTGAACAGCCACCTCGCCGACCAGCTCGCCACCCTCAAGCGCGACGGCCTGCACAAGTCCGAGCGGCGCATCCAGACGCCGCAGTCGAGTGAGATCACCGTCGGCGGCAAGCCGGTCGTCAATTTCTGCTCGAACAACTACCTCGGCCTCTCCAACCACCCCGAGGTGGTGCGCGCCGCCCACGCGGGCTTGGAGTCGAGCGGGTACGGCCTGTCGAGCGTGCGCTTCATCTGCGGCACGCAGTCGGTCCACAAGGAGGCCGAGGCGCAGATCGCGCGCTTCTTCGGCAAGGGCGACAGTATTTTGTACATCGCCTGCTTCGACGCCAACGGTGGCCTCTTTGAGCCGCTCTTGGGCGAGCAGGACGCGATTTTGTCCGACGAGTTAAACCACGCCAGCATCATCGACGGCGTGCGGCTGTGCAAGGCCAAGCGCTTCCGCTACAAGCACAACGACCTGGCGGACCTCGAAAAGCAGTTGCAGGCGGCGAAGGACTGCCGCTTCCGCATGGTCTTCACGGATAGCGTGTTCAGCATGGACGGCGACCTCGCGCGCCTGCCGGAGATTTGCGACCTCGCGGACAAGTACGACGCGATCGTCGGCATCGACGACTGCCACGCCACGGGGCACCTGGGGGCCACCGGGCGCGGCGCGGCCGAGGAGTTGGGGTGCCTCGACCGCATCGACATCATCACCGGCACGCTCGGCAAGACCCTCGGCGGCGCGGCGGGCGGGTTCACGGCGGCGAGTGCGGAGGTGGTCGATTGGCTCCGCAACCGCAGCCGGCCTTACCTGTTCAGTAACGCCGTGCCGCCGTCGCTGGTGGTAGCCGGCATGAAAGCCCTGGAAATTGCGAGCGAATCGGCCGAGTTGCGGGCGCGGCTGAAGGCCAACACCCGCCGGATGCGCGAGGGGCTAGAGTCGGCCGGGTTCACGCTCAAGCCCGGCCCGACGCCGATCCTGCCGGTGATGCTCGGCGACGCCGCCCTCGCGGGGCGCATGGCCGAGCAACTGCTTGCGGAGGGCGTGTACGTGGTGGGGTTCAGCTACCCCGTGGTGCCGCAGAACCAGGCGCGCATCCGGCTGCAAGTGTCGGCGGCGCACACGCCAGAGCAAGTGGAGCACACCATCACGGCGTTCACGAAAGTCGGGCGGGCGACGGGGGCGCTGAAGGCGTAGGATCGGTTCGGCTTTCATTCGGAGGGGTCGCGTGAGTCCCGCAGTCGAAGACCTGTACCAGTCGGCGCTGGCGCTGAGCGGCGCCGAGCGCGTGGCGCTCGCCGAGGCACTTCTGGCCGCGCCGGACCACCCGCCGGCGCCGGAGTTACGCGGCGAGGCGTACCGGGCCGAGCTGCGCCGCCGTTCCGCCAACGCCGACCCGAGCGGTTGGAGTTCGTGGGAGGAAGTCCGCCGCCGGGTCCACGCGCGGCTCGGTCTGCCGGAGTCGGGCGGTGGCTAGCGTGACCGTCCGCGTCGAGGCGGAAGACGAGTACGAGGCGGCGCTAGCGTGGTACGCGGCCCGCAGCGCCCAAGCCGCGTCCGGCTTCGTCGCCGCCTTCGACGCGGCAATCGAGGCCGTTGCCGCCGCCCCGGAAGCGTACCCCTTTTGCGATGACGACCACCGCCGCTGCCAGCTCCGGCGCTACCCCTACGCACTCGTTTACCGGGTCGAACAGCCGCGCGTGTTTGTGGTGGCGGTGCCGCACGACCGGCAACTCGGCGGCTTCTGGGCGGGGCGGGCGTGACAACCGCGAGGCGTGAGGGCTACGGCGACTCCGCCCCGGCGCCCCACAGGCGCGCGAACTGCGCCGCCCACGCCCTGAGCCTGGCAGTGTGAACTCCGATGTCCCGCTCGCGTTCTTCCGGGGTGCGGGTGTCGCCAAAACCGAAGTGGCGGTAGTGGTAGTCGGGCCGCGATACTGCCCGCCCGGCGTCCACGAACGTCGGGCGAATGTCCTCGGGGATCGCTTCCCACATGCGCGGTGCCGCTCCGTAGTCAACGGCCTCGGCGACCGCGAGGAGGGCGAGGATGTGCCGGGCCACCCCCTCCGGCGACGCCAATCCCTTGGCCACCAGTGCGGTCATCTTACGCGAGTCGTTGACGAGTCGCTGCTCCGGCGTAGTCGGCACGGCCCGCCCCCTACATACTCGCCTTCAGCAACGCACTCCCCACCGCCGTCACGCCCAGCATCGACAAGCTCCCCAGCGCGAACAGCGTCAGGATCGTCTCGCGCGAGTCGAGCCGCAAGAGCACCTGGATCGCGGCGTAGGTCGTGGCCGTGCTAATCAGGATCGCCACCCCAGGGCAGAGGAGCGTGTACGTAAACGCATACACGCCCTCGGTGAGCACCACCGTCGCGGCGAGCCGGGGGAGGGCGATCTGCACGGGGCCGTAGTCGATCCCCGCCGCGCCGCCGAAGATCATCAGCACGCCCGTCACGCAGACGAACTGCGCGACTTGCAGCGCGGTGAGGGCCGCGATGAGCAGCAGCGCGAACTTGCCGAAGCTCATCTTCGCGTCGGCGTGGAACTCCTTGGCGGTCACGAGCGCGGCGACTAGCCCCAGCAGGAACCCCACCCCGCACAGGATCAGCGGCACGTGCCAGTGGCCGTCGTCGGACGGGTCGTCGCGGTGCAGCAGGCGGTCGTACCCCTCGTCGCCGGGCTTGAGCGGGCCGGTGGGGCCGCGCTTCCTCTTGCGCTGCCCCGGCCTGCGGTTGCCGGCGCGGCGCACCGGCGGCTCGTCGCCGTCGGTTTCGACCTCCTCGAACTCGCCCTCCGTCCCGCCCTCGGGTTCGGCCGCTCGCCGGGCGCTCGCGGGTTCGGCCGGCGGCTCGGTGAACAGCGGCGAGGCGCGGACACCCGGCGAGGGGGGCGGCGGGTCGGCGAACCCGTAGGGGTTCGTGTCGCCGTAGCTCTCCTCGACCTCGCGCGGGTCGTACTTCGGCCGGTAGCGCGGCAGTTCGTCGTCCGGCATCATGGACCCCTCCGGCGTCGGGCGGCGTAGCTACAATAGCACTCGCAGTGACCGACCCCCACCCGCGCGCACAGGACTCGCCGTGTCCACCGACAAAATTGCCGACTACCTCGGCCAGTTCAGCCAGGCGCGCAACCAGATGACCGAACAGTTGGGCCGGGTGCTCGTCGGCCAGAAGGATGTCATCGAGCAAATCCTCGCCGCCGTGTTCACCCGCGGGCACTGCCTGTTGGTCGGCGTCCCAGGGCTGGCGAAAACCCTCATGGTGTCGAGCATCGCGCAGATTCTGGATGTCAACTTCAAGCGCGTGCAGTTCACCCC
>CAXTPM010000503.1:0-4404 GCA_964245865.1 uncultured Fimbriiglobus sp.
GAGGGCGGCACCGGAGGCGATTCGACCACGCCGACGCAGCCGACGCTCTACCCGTACTGCCTGGAGGGCGGCACGCCCAACCTGCTGGGCATCGTCGGGCTAATCGCGGGCCTCGACTTCGTGGAGGCCGAGACGCCCGACAAGCTGCGATCCCACGAGGTCGGCCTGTGCGAGCAACTGCGCGCCGCGCTCGCGCCGCACGGCTTCGAGTTCCTGGGCCACGCCGACCCCGCCCGGCGCGTGGGCGTGCTGAGCGTCACGCACCCCGCCCTCGCCGCGCCCGAACTCGGCTCGCTACTCGACCAAGCGTTCGACATCGCGGTGCGCCCCGGACTGCACTGCGCGCCGGGGGCGCACCGGGCGTGGGGCTGCTTCCCCGAGGGGGCGGTGCGCGTCAGCCCTGGGCCGTTCAGCACCGCCGACGACATCGACAGCGTGAGCGTGGCGCTCACGGAGGTGGTGACGGCGATGGCCTGAGCGGCTAGGCGACCTGCGCGGGTTCGGCTTGCCGTGGGGGGCGGGGCGCGGTACGACGGGTCGCCAATCCCCCAGTCGCCCCGCGCGGAGTCCGCTCATGCCGCCGTTCCCCCGTCGAGTTGCCCCCGTCGCGGCCCTGTTGCTCGCCCTCACCACGCGGGCGCGGGCCGAGCCGGTGCGGCTGGCCGAGGCGTTGCCGCCCGCCGGGCAGGCGGTCGAGACGAGCATCACCCTGACGGTGAAGGGGGCGATGGCCGTCGAGCGCGCGGGGCAACTCGACAAGCTGCCGCTGGAGTCCTCCGCCAAACACCGCTTCGCCGAGCGCATCGACTCGCCGACGCGAAACTTGCGCCTGTACTCGGTCGCTAAGTCGAACTCGCTCACCGGGTTCGAGCGCGCGGGCCGGGAACTCGGCGCGGCGCGGCGACTGATTCTGGCCGAGGGCGACGGGCTGCGGCCCACAGTGCTATCCCTCGGCGGGCCGCTGACGCGCGACGAACTGTCCCTCGTGGGCGAGCACTTCCACACCGCGAGTCTGCTGGCGCTGCTGCCCCCGCAGGCGGTGGAAGTCGGCGTGTCGTGGCCGGTCGCCGCCGGGGTCGCACAAGCCTTATGTCAGTTCGAGGCCATCGGCGAGGTGAAGTTGAACGCGACGCTGAGCAAGGCCGACGCAACCACGGCCACGGTGACGGTTTCGGGTACGGCCGAGGGGTTCGAGAGCGGGGCGAAAGTGTCGGCGAAAGTCGAGGCCGAGTTGACGTTCGACCGCGCCGCGGATCGTCTGAGTGCCGTGAAGTGGGTGCAGACCGATTCCAGGGCGCGCGGCCCGGCCAGCCCGGCGTCGGAACTCGTGGCCACGGTGGTACTTGCGCGCAAGCTCGTCCCCGTGCCGCCGGAACTCGCCGCCGCGAAGGTGCCCGACCCGCTGCCGGGCGTGCTGAGCCAACTCAGCTACGCCGACCCGGCCGGCCGCTACCGCTTCTTGTACCCGCGCGGCTGGCACGTCGTCGGCCGCACCGAGCAGCACTTGATTTTGCGGCTAGTCGAGCAAAACGAGTTCGTGGCCCAGGCGACGATCACCGCGTGGGCCAAGGCCGCGCCGGGCGGGCACCTCAGTCCCGTCGAGTTCAAGAAGATCGTGCAGAACCTCCCCGGCTGGAAGCCCGAGGGGGTGACGGTCGAGGGCGAACTCCCCGCCGACCCCGCCGCCCCCGGCCGCTACGGCTACCGCGTCGGGATGGTGGGTACGCAGGACGACCTGCGGGTGGTGCAGACGTTCTACCTCGTCGCGGCCCCGAGCGGCGAGCAACTGATGGTCACGGTCCTGGCCAAGCCCGACCAGGTGGCCCGCGTCGGGGCGCTCGATGTGGGGCTAGTCGCGGCGCTGGAGTTCGGGGCGGGGAAGTAAAACGGAAAATGTTTAGCCGCAGAGGCGCGGCGAGCGCAGAGGGAAGACGGAGCAAGAGTTTTTGTTTTCTAAACCCAACTCTTCCTCCACGCTCTCCGCGCCTCTGCGGCTAAACATTCTTCGCCTTCTCCGTACCGACCACTAACCCCCTATCCCTATTCCCGACCCCCGCTTATCGTAAACTAGCCGGGGCGCCGCAGCGGGGGGAGACATGCGACTCGGGATCGTCAGCGACACGCACGACCGCCACGAGGCGGTCGCTGAAGCGCTCCGGCTGTTCGCCGAGCAGCGTGTCGAGGTCGTCCTGCACTGCGGCGACATCGAGTCGCCCGAAACGGTAGCGGTATTCGCCCCGATCCCGACGCATTTTGTGTTCGGCAACTGGGACAAGGACCGCACCAAACTCGTGGCCGCGATCAAGGCCATCGGGGGCGTCGCCTACGAGTCGTTCGGGGCGCTCGAGGTGGCGGGCAAGCGCATCGCCTGGGTGCACTCCCACGAGCGGCACCAACTGTACCAGCTCGAGCACTCGGATTATTTCGACTACGTGTTCTACGGCCACACCCATGTGAGGGAGCAGCACCGCACCGGCAAGACGCTGGTGGCGAACCCCGGCGCCTTGTTCCGCGCCAACCCCAAGACGTGCATCGTGCTAGATGTCGTCACCGGCGAGTTGCGGCCGATCATCGTCACTTCGGGCAAGCCGGGCGACTCGGTGCACACCGCCCACTCGCCCCTAGGCAACCACTCGACGCACTTATCCCAGTCGCCCCTGCCCCCCGGCCCCGGCGACTCGGCCCACTCACCGTAGCCCATCCGGCGATTTCCGCGGCACTTCCGGCGGATTTCGCGTCGGCGGAACCCTGAGCGGCGCGAATCCGCTACGAATCGTGGGCGTTGCCCGCCCGAAGCGGGTGCCGTTGACACCGGCGGCGATTTGCGGCAAAGTTCTCCCCTCTCGACCGCCGCGCAATTGAAGTGCGGCGGAGGGGCTTTTGGGTGTGGACACCCAACCCATGGCCGGGCGACCGGCCGGACCCACGGATGGAGACTGCCGAAATGGCCCGACTCACTCGAATCGCGCCCCTGGCGGCGTGCGCCGCGACGCTGTTGTGCGGCATGAGCGCCCAGGCGGGCCTGCTGCCCACCAGCGTCACCGTGACCCCCGAGGCCGGCAACTACCGCTGGACCTACGCCATTGTCCTCCCGACCGACTCGCAACTGCAGACCGGCAACTACTTCACCATCTACGATTTTAAGGGCTACGTCCCCGAGAGCGCCAGCGCCCCGGCGGGCTGGAGCCTCACCGTGCAGAACACCGGCCCGACGCCGGATCGCGTCAACCCCACCGACGACGCGAGCGTGCCGAACCTGAGCTGGACCTACACCGGCCCGACGCTCAGTGCCGGCCAGGTGGGCCTCGGCAACTTCATGGCGGTGTCGCAGTACGAAGACAAAGTCGATTCGTTCTTCACCGCCAAGACCAACCGGACCTCCGACGGCAAGCTCGACACCAACATCACGACCACCAGCGTGCCGGTCCCCGGCGGGGACACGCCGCTGGTGCCGGGGGTGCCGGAGCCGACGACGCTGGCGCTCGCCGGGCTGGGGCTGCCGGTGGTGCTGGGCCGCTGGCTCCGCCGCCGCAGGGGCAACTAGACCACGGCTGACGAACTGACAGCGCAGGGGCCGGGCGGGCCGAATCCGCCCGGCCCCTTTTTCGCGCGCCGGCGCCCCCAACCCGCCGGAACCGCGCCCTGGCCCGACTTGAGCTTGTTTCCCCGGAATCTTCTCGGTATTCGCCCCCCACCTTGATCGGAAAGCCGACGCGAGTCCCACCCGACCCTACGACGGAGGGGGCGGGACGAGTGCGGCGCAAGGACGTGGAACTTTCCCGGAGGAGTCGAATGACCGCTCGCCAACTCGCCGCCCGCGCGGCTGCCGCCCTGATCGCAGTCGCCGCCGCCAACGGCACTAGCACCGCCGGACTACTGCCCAGCAGCGTCGATGTCACCCCCGAGGCCGGCAACTACCGCTGGACCTACGCCATCGTCCTCCCGACCGACATGAAGCTGCAGGCCGGCAACTTCTTCACCATCTACGACTTCGGCGGGCTGGTCGCCGGCAGCGCGGTCGCCCCGGACGGCTGGACGGTGAAGGTCACCAACACCGGCCCGACCCCCGACCGCCTCAACCCCAACGACGACGCGGCGATCCCGAACCTGACCTGGACCTACACCGGCGCCACTATCCCCAGCGGGCAACTCGGCCTGGGGAACTTCGCGGCGACCTCGACTTTCGATGTCGTGGGAAGCTCGTTCCTGACCGCCCGCACCAACCGGAGTTCGGACGGCCTCTCGGACAGTAACATCACCGACACCACCGTGCCGACGGGTTCGACCCCGCCGACCGACCCGCCGGTCGAGCCGCCGACCCCGCCGGTGCCGGGGGTGCCGGAGCCGACGACTTTGGCTCTGGCGGGCCTCGGGCTGCCGGTGGTGCTGGGCCGCTGGCTCCGC
>CAXTPM010000504.1:0-628 GCA_964245865.1 uncultured Fimbriiglobus sp.
ATCCCCATCTACGAGCACGGCGCGGTGGCCAACACGCTGGTGGTGGCCCGCGAGGAGCCTCATGCTTTCGCGCGCGAGCAGGTGCCCGAACTGGTGTGGATGACGAACCTGTTCGGCCGGGCGATGCAGACGCTCGCGCTGTCCGGGGAACTCAAGGACGCCTACCACGCCGCCGACTACGAGCTGCGCGTCATCGCCGACATGCAGCACAGCCTGCTCCCCTCGGCCGTGCCGGAGGTCTCGGGCCTGGAGGTCGCCGCGCACTACCGCACCGCCAACCGCGCGGGCGGCGACTACTACGACTTCTTCGCGCTCCCCCAGGGGAAGCTCGGCGTGCTCATCGCCGACGTGAGCGGCCACGGCTCCCCGGCGGCGGTCTTGATGGCGATCACGCACACCCTGGCGCACGCGTACCCCGAGCCGCCGTCGGACCCCGGCGCGTTCTTGGGTTATCTGAACGCCCACCTGGGCAAGCGCTACGTCGGCACGACGGGCCATTTTGTGACGGCTTTCTACGCGGTGTTCGACCCCGCCGGGCCGGGGGGCGGCGAGTTCCGCTACTCCAGCGCCGGCCACGTCGCCCCGCGCCTGCTGTCCAGCGCCGCCCCCGGCTGGCAGGCGCTTACCC
>CAXTPM010000504.1:638-2739 GCA_964245865.1 uncultured Fimbriiglobus sp.
CCGGCATCGTACCCCGTGCAGGCCGTACCGTTCGCCCCCGGCGACCAAGTCTTATTGTTCACCGACGGCCTCAGCGACGCCATCGACCGCGACGGCGTGCCGTTCGGCCCGGAGCGCTTCGAGGCGCTGCTCTCGGCCACGCCGCTGAGTGCGGAGGGCGTCATCGGCCGCGTGCTCGGCGACCTGGACGCCTTCACCGCCGGCACGCGCCTAGCAGATGATTGCACGCTGGTCGTGGTGGGACGGGTCTGAGCAGTGCAAAGTGCAGAGTTGCAAAGCACGAGCAGATGAAAGCCCAGGCACGAACGTCCCTGGGTAACTAGCCCCCCGCCAGACCCAGCCGCGCGGCCAGTCCCAGGCAGAAGTCGGCCGCAGCCGCGACGCCGTGGGCCTTTGCCTCGGCCTTCGTCGCCACGCCGCTGCGGCACGAACGCCGGGTTGATGACTAGCGCCGCGACGTGCAGCGGCCCGCCGACCCATCCAGTGCCGATCGTCGCCCCCACCATCGCGTCGCAGATGTCGTCCTGCAAGCCCGTCATTTTGCCGCCCCCGATTCGTCTTGCCGTCGGCTATCTCTAGGCTCGCGGCCCGACTTTCGCTAGTCTGCACTCTGCGTTCCGCACTCCCCTCACCGGAAGCCCTCCCCATGCTCCGAACTCTGATCGCGTTCGCCCTCGTCGCCGTCGCGGCGACCGCTAGCCCCGCCGCCGACCCGCCGGCGGGTAAGCCGAAGCGACTGCTGCTCGTCACGCACAGCGGCGGGTTCGTCCACGACTCGGTCGGCGTCGCCGAGGACATCCTGAAGGCCGCCGGGCCGGCCAACGGCTTCGAGGTGACGTGCTTCCGCTTCACCGGCGACCCGCAGGCGCGCGTTAAACTCCAGGCGAAGGGTAAGCCGGATCGGGAAGTCGCCGCACTCGAAGCGTACAACGCCAAGTTCCGGGGTCCGGCCGGCCGCGCCGTCGAGCCGGAGAACTGCGGGCGCATCAACGCCGAGACCCTGAAGAACTTCGACGCGGTGCTGTTCTTCACCACCGGCGACCCGCTGACCCCCGGCGAACTGAGTGACCTGCTCGACTGGGTGAAGGCCGGGGGTGCCTTTGCCGGGGTCCACTGCGCCACCGACACGCTCTACGGCCAGGCGAGCTACGGCGAACTGATCGGCGCGTACTTCCAGGGGCACCCCTCGGGCCTGCAGGACATCAAACTCAAGCTCGAAGACCCCGCGCACCCGGCCGCGAAGGCGTTCACGCCGGACATGCCGTACAAGGACGAGATTTACGTCTTCCGCAAGGCGCCCTACGACCGCAGTAAGCTGCACATCATCATTAGTGCCTCGGACTTCAAGGCGGGTAGCCTGAAGCGCGCCGACGACGACTACGCGGTGAGCTGGTGCAAGGAACTCGGCAAGGGCAAAGTGTTTTACACCTCGCTCGGGCACCAAAAGTCGGTGTGGCAAGACCCGAAGTACCAGGCGCACCTGTTCGCGGGCCTGCGCTGGAGCACCGGCGAACTGCCGGGGTCGGCGACCCCCAGCGGGAAGGGCAACTAGCCCCGTGGGCCGGGCGCTGTTCGCCTGCCCGAGTTGCGGCAAGCGCCTGAGCCTCCCGGCGGTGCCGGCTGGGCGCCCGGTGCGCTGCCCGTACTGCCGCGCGACCGTCGCCGCACCGGGTTCGGCGCGGGCGGCTCAATCGGACGGGGGGGCGGTGGAGTTCTTCGCCTCGCTCCCCGCGCCGACGGTCACGGGGCGCAACCCCCGGCCCGGCGAGAGCATCTTCGAGGAGTCCGGCCCCGAGGTCGCCCCCGACCCCGACGGCGACCAGCCCACCGCGCGCCTGGCGCCGGCCGAGCCGTTCGAGCTGCCCCCACCGCTCGCGCGGCCCGCCCCACTTCACCGCCCGCCCCCGGCCCTCCCGGCGTGGGTGCGGCCGGCGCTCATCGGCCTGGCAGCGTATGCGGCGCTGGCGACGGCCGCGGCGGCGTGGGGCTGGCTGCGGCGCTAGACAGCGGGCTGGGGCGAAAGCCCGCCGTCCGCGACAGCGCGGAACCCCACACGGGCGAAGATTCCGCGCCGTCGCGGACGGCGGGCTTACGCCACGGC
>CAXTPM010000504.1:2749-4398 GCA_964245865.1 uncultured Fimbriiglobus sp.
TTCGCCCGTGTGGGGTTCCGCGCCGTCGCAGACCGCGGGCTTTCACCACGGCTACTGTCACTTCCCGCCCCGCCCCACTTCCTTTCCGCCCACCACCGTGCGGGCGACTTTGCAAGTCGCCCAGTCGAACGCGCCGCCCGGCCCCACACCCGTGGGGTCGCTGGTGAGCGCCACGAAGTCTGCGAGTTTACCCACAGCCAGCGTCCCCCGGTCCTTCTCCTGGTTCGCGGCGACCGCGCTCCCCACCGTGTAGGCGGCGATTGCCTCGCGCGCGCTCAAACGTTCCTCGGGGAACCAACCGCCGGGGTGCTTGCCGTCGAGGCTCTGCCGGGTGACGGCCGTGGCGACGCCGGTCAGCGGGTCGAGGGGAGCCACCGGCCAGTCCGAGCCGAACGCCAGCGTGCCGCCGGACATCAGAATACTGCGGTACAAGTAGCTGTGCCGGCAGCGCTCGGTGCCGATGCGCCCCTCGGCCCAGCGGGCGTCGTCGGCGAGGTGGTACGGCTGCATCGACGCCACCACGCCGAGTTCGCCGAAGCGCCGGAAGTCGCCGGGCTTGAGGTGCTGCGCGTGCTCGATCCGCAAGCGCCGACCGGGGTTCGGGCCGTTGGACTTGGCGACCTCGCCGAACAGGTCGAGCAGTTTGGCGTTGGCCTCGTCGCCGATGGCGTGGATGGCGACCGACAGCCCGGCGGCGTCGGCGCTGCGCACGAGTGCCTGCATCTGCCCCGGCTGGGTGACGTACACGCCGGTGGTCGGGGCGTTGAGGTACGGCTTCGCCATCTTGGCCGTACTGCTCCCGAGGCTGCCGTCCATGTAGCCCTTCACCCCGCCGATGCGCACGAAGTCGGAGCCGAAGTTGGCCTGCACGCCCAGGTCGGCGAGTTCCTTGTGCAAGGCGATCGGCCAGCGCACATCGACCCGGCACGTCAGTTCCCCGCGCTTGTCGAGTTGCTGCAAGGTGCGCAGCAGGCGCCGGCGCGTGCCGGGCGTAGTCCCCTCCATGTCCTGCACGCTGGTGACGCCGAACTTCGCGGCTTCGGCGAGGGCGGCGCGTACGGCCTCCGCGACCTCCGCGTCGTCGGGTTCGGGGACGACCGCCTCGACCAGTTGCATCGCGGCGTCCTTGAGTACGCCGGTAGGAGTTTTGCCGTCGGCGGTGCGCTCGACCACCCCACCCGCGGGGTCTTCGGTCGCGGCGGTGATGTTGGCGAGCTTGAGCGCCGCCGTGTTGGCCACGCCCATGTGGCCGTCGTAGCGGCGCAGGAACGCGGGGCGGTCGGGCACATATTTGTCGAGCAGCGCGGCGGTCGGCAGCACGCCGTTGAGTGCCCGGTCGTGGTCCCAGTTGCCGCCCTGCATCCACCGCCCGCGCGAGGTCTGCTGGTCGAACGCCTTCAGCCGCCGGCCGAACTCGGCCTCGTCGGGCGCGTCCTTGAGTTCGACTCGGGAGAGTTGCGAGCCGCCGCCGAGCAGGTGGATGTGCGAGTCGATGAAGCCCGGCAGCACGCGCAAGCCGTCGAGATCGACGGGCGTAACGTTCGACCCCTTGGCCAGCGCGGCGATTTCGGCGTCGGTTCCGAGGGCGACGACCCGGCCCTTGTAACTCGCAATGGCCTGGAATTCGGTATTCTGGCCGGGGGTGGCGT
>CAXTPM010000505.1:0-1160 GCA_964245865.1 uncultured Fimbriiglobus sp.
GCCGCGTCAACCGGCTGCACGTGGCGCAGTACGCGCGCCTGGTGGCCAAGCTCGCGTCGGTCCCCGACGGCGCCGGCAGCCTGCTCGACTCGTCCAGCGTGGTCTACGGCTCGGGCATCCGGGACGGCGACCGGCACGACCACGACGACCTGCCGGTGCTAGTGGCCGGCGGCGGGACGGCGGGGGGCCGGCACCTGCGCTACCCCGCCGGGACGCCGCTCTGCAACCTGCACCTCGAACTGCTCGGCCGCGCGGGCGCGAGCGCCCAGCGCTTCGGCGACAGCACCGCCCGGCTCCCTGGGCTGTCCGGGTGAGCGGCGGGCACACGAACCACCGCCCGGCCTTTCGCCGGGCGGCGACCGGACCTCTCTTTCGGAGTCGGATCATGAGGCGGATTCTGTGCGCGGTGTGTGCGGCGGCGGTGCTGGCACTCGGCTCGGCCGGGCAAGCCCAGGCGGCCCACCTGTGCGTGGTCAAGATGGACAAGGCCGAGGGCGGCGTGACGTACACCTTCAAGCTGAAGGTCGATGAGGGGACCACCATGGAACCCGGCGACTTCGTCACGGTGTACAACTTCTTCGGCTTCGTGGAAGGCTCGGCCAAGGCGCCCGAGGGGCTGAAGTTCTCGTCCGAGGAGTTCGGCAAGACCCCCGCGCTCAACGGCTACCCGCTGGTGCTGCCCGTGGACGTGCCGGGCACGCCCAACCTAACGTTCACCTGCGAGAAGGCGGTCAAGGGCGGCGCCACCGTCACGTTCACCGCCACCACGCGGATCACGAAAACCGTCGTCGGGCAGTATAGCGCGCAGGTGACGCGCACCGCCGACCCGAGCGCGGTGAAGGTGCCCGGCGACAAGCCCGACCCGCTGGCCGACAAGGAGGCCAAGATCGGCCGGCTGACCCTGCCGGACTTCCGGGCCGACGTGAAGTAGCCCCCCAGTCGCCGGGGGGCGCGGCCGAGTGCCGCGCCCCCGGCGCGTTCGTTTCCGCAGACTCTCCCGTCCCACCGACCCGAGCCTCGACCCCATGCCCCCCGCCCCCGACCTCGACGGCTCCGCGCGCCGACCCCTGCGCGCGATCCTCGTCACGACCGCGCTCTGCACCTTCATCGGCGCCTGGCGCACCGCTGCCGTGGTGGGGTGCGACCTGTGCAGCACCTGC
>CAXTPM010000505.1:1170-4384 GCA_964245865.1 uncultured Fimbriiglobus sp.
TACTACATCGGCGGCATCGTCGAGGCGTCGGTGGGGAAGGCCGCGCCGTGGTACATCCTCCTGGTGATGCTGTTCAGCTACGCCGTGCGCTCGGTGTACGTCGAGAGTAGCGCCATGTTCGTGCGCGGCGGGGTCTACCGCGTGGTCAAGGAGTCGATGGGCGGCTTCACGGCCAAACTGTCGGTGTCGGCGCTCCTGTTCGACTACCTGCTCACCGGCCCGATCAGCGGCGTGTCGGCCGGGTCGTACCTGGTGAGCCTCGGCCTCGACACGCTGCCGCTCCTGAACCCCGACTGGGCCGTCGCCGACGCCGCGCGGCGCGAGTCGGCCAAGGGCTACGGCGCGGTGCCGTTTGCGATTCTGGTGACGCTGTTCTTCTACCGCCAGAACCGCAAGGGGCTGCGCACGTCGAGCCTCTCGGCGTCGCGCATCATGGCCGCGCTCATTGTGATGGGGGCGGTGCTATTCACCTGGTGCGCGGTGACGCTCGCCGTCGATCCCTCGAAGCGCGCGCTGCCGCCGTTCACGCCGGACCTGTCGCTGAAGACCGAGGTGAGCGCCGACACCGGCGAACTCGGGCCGAAGGCCGTCACCGGCCATCAGCTCGACCCGACGGGGTTCCTCGGCGGCTACGCCCCGGACTTCGTCAAGCCGCTGCGCACGCCCGAGGGACTGCTCACCCTGGCCGGGCTGCTCGGCGTCGCGGTGGCGTTCGGCCACTCGATCCTGGCGATGAGCGGCGAAGAGACACTCGCGCAGGTGTACCGCGAGGTGGCCGCGCCCAAGCTCGTGAACTTCCGCCGCGCGGCCGTCACGGTGTTCGTGATTAGCCTCACCCTGACCGGTGGCATCTCGTTTTTGGCGGTGATGATGATCCCCGACGGCGCGCGCACGGCGCAGTATTCGGACAACCTGATTAGCGGGCTGGCGATGAACGTGGCCGGGCCGCAGTGGGCCAAACTCCTGCTGAACGCGTTCGTCGTGGTCGTCGGGTTCTTCATCCTCTCGGGCGCGGTCAACACCTCGCTGGTGGGCGCCAACGGGGTGCTGGCGCGCGTGGCCGAGGACGGCCTGCTGCCGGCGTGGCTCCTGAGGCCGCACCCGACCTACGGCACCTCGTCGCGCGCCCTGGCCGTCATCGCCGGGATGCAGGTCGGCGTGATCGTGCTGAGCGCCGGGAACATCCCGCTGCTGGGCGAAGCCTACGCCTTCGGGGTGGTGTGGAGTTTCGTGCTCAAGACGCTCGGCATGGTGATCCTGCGCCTGCGCGGCGGCGACCGCGACCGGCCGTACCGGGTGCCCTTGAACCTGAAGATCGCCGGGCGGGACGTGCCGCTAGGCATCATGTTCACGTTCGCGCTCCTGCTCGTGGCGGCGGTGGTGAACCTGCTGACCAAGGAAGTCGCCACGGTCGCGGGCTTAGCATTCACCGCCGGGCTTCTGAGCATCCTGAGCGCGTCGGACTGGTACTCCCGCCGGCAGCGCGGCGGCGGGGACGCGCCCAAGTACATCGAGCAGTTCAACGCCGAGGAGCTGCCCGACCTCACCCGCGAGTCGCTCGCCGTAACCCGGCCCGAAGTCGCGGCCGTGGCCGTCCCGTCCGCCGAGGGGGCCGGGCCGCTGCGCGAGGCGCTGGCCGGCGCCGACCCCGAGCGCACCGAGGTCGTCGCCGTCGTGGCCCGCGCCGGGCGCGGCGGGGCGGACTCAGGCGTCGATCCGTGCGACTTGAGCGAGCAGGAGCGGACCCTGCTGACGGCGGCCGTGGAGGCGTCGGAAGCCGAGGGGAAGACGGTGCGCCTCGTGGTGGTCGAGGGGCAGGACGCCGACGACGCGGCGGCGTGGGTGGGGGCCGCGCTCGCGCCCAGGCGCCGGACGGGTCCGGCCGCAGTCCCGCG
The DNA here is from genome assembly GCA_964245865.1 of uncultured Fimbriiglobus sp. GTDB lineage: Bacteria > Planctomycetota > Planctomycetia > Gemmatales > Gemmataceae > Fimbriiglobus. Next base: position 3,066 of record CAXTPM010000505.1, read on the forward strand.
TCCCTAATTCACGTTCCGGCTGTTGGTGACTACTTCTCGCCGATCATGGTCCGGACCCGGTCCCGCTCCGTCTGGAAGTAGCACAGGCTGTTGCGGATGGACCGCTTCAGGTCGGCCGGCGCGTCGAACAGCCGGTTGTGGGTCGCCCGCCGCCTGAGCTTCTTCCAGAACCGCTCGACCGGGTTGAGTTGCGGGCTGTAGCTCGGCAGGCGGTAGAACTCCAGGTGCGGGTTGCCGGCGAGCGCCTCGTCGATCGTCTTGCCCCGGTGCCACGGGGCGTTGTCGATCACCAGCACGACCCGCAGGTGCTTCTCCGGCGGGTACGCCCGGCCGACGTGCCGCAGGTGGGCTGGAACGCCTCCTGCATCCGCCGCGTCTTGCTCTTGCCCGTCCTCCGCTTGGCCCGCGCCGGACTCTCCAGGGTGTTGGCGTGGACGGCGGCGGTGGCCAGGTTCACCACGGCGAACACGTACAGCAGGCTCTTGTCGTCCCGAGTACCGACGACCGGGCGGTGGCCCTTGACGCCGAGCGTGGCGGTCAGGGTCGGGACCATCGGGAAGCGGGCCTCGTCCTGGCTCAGCAGCACGAGGCGGCTGGCGGCCGCCCCTTTTTAAGTTCGCCCAGTTCCCCGCGGGCCGCCGCCTGCTTGGCGGCGTCGCCCCGGAGGTAGCGGTACGTCGGGCGGTACGGCCGGACGCCGTGCTGGCGCCGAGCGCCTGCAGGGCCGACTTGCGGACCCGGACGCCCTTGACCCTGTGCAGGTGGTCGGCCAGTTCGGCGAAGGTCCAGTTCGCCCGGTCCAGGCCTTGCTTCGCCGGCCCCTCGGTCACCCACTCTTTGAGGAGCGGGGCCAGGTCGTCGGTCAGGCGGGGCGTGGCGCCCTTGGCCTTGCGGGGCGTCAGCCCCTCGGTGCCGTCCGCCGGGTAGGCGTTCAGCCACCTCTGGACCGAACTCCGCGAGCAGCCGAGGTCCTCGGCGATCTGCCCGCGGGGCCGGCCGCGGTGGGCCATCAGCACGATCTGGAGGCGGCGCCGCAACGTCGGACCGGCGGCGCGGAGTGCTGCCTCCAGGCGGGCGAGGTCAGCGGCGGCAAGGTTCACGCGGATCATCGAACTGGCCCCGTACCGAGCGGCGACCGAACGATGCCAAAGTAGTCACCAACAGACGGAACGTGAATCAGGCCGGCGCGGGGGGCGGGTCGGCGAGCAGGTCGGCGGGGCGGACCCGGAGCGCGGCGGCGACGCGGCGCAGGCTCAGGAGCGCGAGGTTGCGCTCGCCCCGCTCGACCGAGCCGACGAAGGTGCGGTGCAGGCCGCACC
>CAXTPM010000506.1:0-4381 GCA_964245865.1 uncultured Fimbriiglobus sp.
CTGCTCGGGCGGCATGTACGCCGGGGTGCCCAGGTAGCTGCCGGCGCGCGTGGCCGTGTCGCCGGCGCTGTCGCCGTCGTCGCCGATACCCACCCCGCCGGGCGTCTGCGGCCCTGGGTTGCCGGCCGCGTCCGTTCCGTCGCCCAGCACCTTGGCCAGCCCCCAGTCCATGACCTGGACTTCGCCGAACGCGCCGACCATGACGTTGGCGGGCTTCAGGTCGCGGTGGACGACCCCGTGCGCGTGGGCGTACGCCACCGCCTGGCAGATCGCCTCGAACACGGCGAGGGCGCTGACCGGCTCGCCGCGGCCGAGTTTGTCGTCGAGGGTGTCGCCCTTGATGAGCTTCATCGCCAGGTACGGCCGGCCGGCGGGGGTGGTGCCGGCCTGGTAGACCGCCGGCACGCCGGGGTGCTGGAGCTGCCCCGTGATCCGCGCCTCGCGCAGGAACCGGCGCGTCTGCGGCGAGTCGGGGGCGGACCCCGCGCGCAGGAGCTTCACCGCCACGTCGCGGCCCAGTCCGACATCGCGCGCCCGGTAGACCACGCCCATGCCGCCGGCGCCGACGAGTTCGCCCAGCTCGTAGCCCGGCGGCGCGTCGCGCACGGGGTGGGCCGGGTCCGGCCTCGCGGCGGCGGGGTCGAGCGTCTCGTGGCCGATGGCGCCGGGGCCGCCGGGGGTGTTCGTCGTCTGCGCCACGGCTGGCCTTGGGCCGGAGGGGGGCTTGGGTGAGCCGGTACTGTATGTCTGCCTTCGTCCGGGTGCAAGCACGCGACCGCCGGGCCGGTCGCCCACATCACGAGCCGCCCATCTCCCCTGCCCCGGCGGGGAATAGGGGGAGGTGGGGGGACGATTCCTTACTAGCTGGGAAAGTCGTCCAGGTGCCGTCGGCGACTGGGCCGACCGGTCCAGCGTGAGGCGCGGCGGGAACGGACGTGGCCGACTCGGCAGTCGGTGCGGCCGCTCGGGGCGCCGGCGGTACCTCCGGGGTGATCGACCCGAGCAGCCTCGGAAGTCGGGGGCGCCGCGTCGGGCGGCGAGGCCGCCGCCGCGGCCGTGTGGGCGGCGTCGCCAACGCCGAGCGCCCGGATCGCGTTAGGGCGCCCGGACCCGCCCCCCCCCGAGCAAGCGGCGGAGCCGCCACTCGACTGGCACAGGGCAGCGGTCAGGGGGCGGGCCATTGGCGACCTCCGGGCTGGAACCGAAGACCATGGTAGCTCACAACTTGCGGCTTAACTTCACGCCATTCGCCGTCCACGATTCGGGGGGGCTACACCGTCGGCATCACTTCGTAATCCTGGCGGGAGTTGCCCCTCCGCGGTAGCCGCTGCCGACCATTTCAATTGCCGATCCCGTCACCCGCGCGTGAGGAGGTGGTGGGTGCAGGTGACGGCGAGCGAGCCGTCGCCCACGGCGAACCCCACCCGCTTCGTCGAGCCGGCCCGCACGTCCCCCGCCGCCAGGACGCCCGGCAGGGTCGTCTCCAGCGGGCACGGGTCGCGGCCGGCGAGCGGCCAGAGGCCGGACCGCAGGGCGTCCGCGCCGGTCAGCACGTACCCGCGGTCGTCCCGCGCGATCTCCGGCGGGAGCCACCCGGCCACCGGGTCCGCCCCGATGAACACGAACACCGCCGAGCACGCCAGCCGCTCCCGGCCTCCCGCCCGCTCGACCACGGCCGACTCCAGGTGGTACCCGCCGTCCACCTCGACGACCGCCGCCCCCTCGTGCACCGTCACGTTCGCCGCCCCGCGGACGCGGCTCACCAGGTACTCCGATGTCCCCGACCCGAGCGGGCTGCGGACCACCAGGTGGACCCGCCGGGCCGGGCAGCACTCGGCCAGGTGCATGGCCGCCTGCCCCGCCGAGTTCCCGCCCCCGATCACGACCACGTCGCACGCGTCGTACAGCACGGCCTCCACGGACGTGCACACGTAGTGGATGCCGGCGCCCTCGAACCGCTCGGCCCCGGCCGCGGGGAGCCGCCGCCACCCCACCCCGGTGGCGGCGAGCACCACCCTCGCCCGGACGACCGAGCCGCAGTCGAGGTGCAGGAGCCGCGGCGCGCGGGGGTCGGCGGGCACCTCGACCCGCTCGACGGCGACCGGGGCGACCATCCGCGCCCCGAACTTGAGCATCTGGAGCACCCCGCGGGTGGCCAGCTCGGCCCCGCTCAGCCCGGCCGGGAAGCCGATGAAGTTCTCGATCTTCGACGACCCGCCCGCCTGCCCGCCCGGCCCGAGGCGGTCCAGCAGCAGGGTGGACAGCCCCTCGGACGCGGCGTACACGGCGGCCGCGATCCCGGCCGGGCCGCCGCCGACCACCGCCAAGTCGACCAGGTCTCCTGGGCACGCCCGCCAGACGCCGGCGCACCGGGCGAGTTCGAGGAGGGTCGGGTTGAACAGCACCACCCCGCCCCCGCAATCGACGACCGGCCTCGGGTGGCCGGGGGCGTGGGCCGCGAGCGCCGCACGGCCGGGGCCGGTCTCGGAATCGACCCACCGGAACGGGACGAAGTTCTTGTAGAGGAACTCGCGGACCAGGTTCGTGTCCTTGCAGTACCCGGCCCCGACCACGGTGATGCCGAGCCTTCCCGCGGCCGACAGCAGTTCCCGGCGGCGGGTGAGGGCGACGATCAGCTTCTCGCCGAAGCTGGGGACGCGGTTGAGGAGGGCGCGAACCGACCGGTGCGGCACCCGCAGCACGCGGGTCCGGCCCACGGCGTGGCCGCTCACGATCACCGGCCGGCCGGTCAGCAGGTCGATGTCGCCGGCGAAGCCGCCCGGCGGGTGGGTGGCGATGACGGCGTCGCCGTCGGCCGGGTTGCGGATCTCGATCCCGCCCGCCTCGACGACGCACAGGTCGAGCTCGGCGGTGCCGGCGGGGAACACGACTTCGCCGTCGTCGTAGTCGTGCACGCCGGCGAGCGGCCGCAGGAGCCGGAGCTCGGCGGGCGTCAGGAGGGGGAAGGCGGCCGGGTCCGTGTCGGGCATTCCACCACCGGGAGTCGCACGCGATGCGGTCGCGCGGGCAGCCCCGCACCCCGTCAGCATAACGCGTCTGCGGCGGGTCGCCCACATTCGGCGCGGGCCGGGCGCGCGAGTTGCCGCGAGACACGCCATGTACCTGATCTACGTCCTGCTGCCGCTCAACGACAACGACGGGGAAATGACGGGAGCCGCTCCCGCGCCGTGGGCGGCGAACCGACCGAGGAGTTCGGCGGCCTGACGGCCCACACCCGCACTCCGGCCGAGGGGCTGTGTGATGTTGCGAGAGGTAGACGGGGCGTGTTGTCGGAAGTACCGTGTACGGCTGGGGCAGCGGTTCAGGCAGAATAAGGTGGCCGTGCGGGCGCACGGGGCGCGCGTACTCTGACCGCGTGTGGGCGTGATCCATCGGAAGGTGAGGCATGGCAGGCGAGCACGCGGCGGCGTACCTGCAGGACCACCACGCCGGGTCGGCCCTGGCCGTCGAACTCCTGGAGCACCTGGGGCGGGCGCACGCAGGGACGGACCTCGGGCGGACATCATCGCCAACTGGGGCGAGCTCAAAGCTCTGATGACCCGCCTCTCGGTCCCGACGGGGACCGTCCGGGCGGCGGCCGCGTGGGTGGCCGAGAAGGCGGGGCGGCTCAAGCTGCGCTTGGACGATAAGGCCGGCGGCGACTTCCGGCTGCTGGAGGCGGTCGAGCTGGTGGCGACCGGGGTCGAGGGGAAGCGGTCGCGCTGGCGGGCGCTGGCGGCCGCTTCCGAACTGGTGCCGGACCCGGCCGGGCCGGGCTACGCCCGGCTGGAGCTGCGGGCGGTGGAGCAGCGCGAGCGAGTCGAGCCGGTTCGCCTGGACGCGGCGCGGGCGGCGCGGGCGGCGCTGTGGTAAGGGCTTGTCTCAGCGGGTACGATGGATCTTGTTCGACCGAGAGGAGCGTAACCATGCCGATGACCGGAGAACTGGCCCGCATCGACGACGAACTCCGCCGCGCCTACGACGGCGACTGCTGGCACGGGCCGCCGCTGCGCGGGGCGCTCCGGGGCGTCACCGCCGCCCGCGCGGCGACCCGGCACCCGCCGCTGGTGCACTCGGTGTGGGCGATGGTCAACCACTTGGCCGCCTGGGCCGAGGTCGCCGCCACCCGGATCACCGCGCGGCGGGCGGTCGACGAGCCGGAGGCCGGGGACTTCCCGCCCGTGACCGACGCGAGCGAGGCGGCGTGGGCGGCGTCGCTCGCCAACCTCGACCGGCAGCACGCGAGGCTGCTGGCCGTAGTCGCCGGCCTAGATGCTGGGCGCCTGGACGAGACCGTGCCGGGCAAAGACTACCCGGTCGCGGTCATGCTCCACGGCACCGCGCAGCACTACGCCTACCACGCCGGGCAGATCGCCCTGCA
>CAXTPM010000507.1:0-2558 GCA_964245865.1 uncultured Fimbriiglobus sp.
CTGTTCAAGGCCGGGTTCGCCGACGGGGCCGATGGCGAGTTCAGGGTTCCGTTCCGCAAGCTGTTCGCCGCGTGGCTGGATCGCCAGCGCGACCCCGACGCCCTGGACGCGGCAATGCGGGCAGCGCTGTCGTGCGGCCTGCCCGAGGCGACCCCCGTCGCGCGCCGGGTGGCCGACGACGAAAATCATTCCCCCGCCCTCCTGGCGACGGCCCTGCACGTGATCGGCCACCACGGCACCAAGGCCGACCTGCCGCTCTTGACCGCCCTGAGGGACGACGACCGCGCGACCGAGCGCCCCATCCCCTTCCCAGACGCCTACGACATCCCGGACATCCACGGCAACTCCGACCCCGCCCCCGCCCCGGACCCGCTCAAGCCCAACGAGACCCGCGTGCGCGACGTGGTTACGGCGATGGCGCTACACCTCGCGGGCGAGGACTTCGAGAAGTACGGGTTCGAGGCCGTCGAGTTGTCCGGCGGGTACGTCTTCGCCGGGCTGGAAGTGTTCCAGTGCATAGCCGTTAGCTTCGGGACCGAGGAGGTCCGCACCGAAGCGCACAAGAAAGCCTGGGCCTGGCTCGACGCGCGGCCCAAGCCGAATCCGGCGGCGCCCTGAGCGGGGCGGGCCTGTACAACAAGCCCGTGACTCCAACCCCACTGACCGACGCCGACATCCGCCGCCGCCTCGACTCGCTGGCCAAGCCGCCGGGGAGCCTCGGCCGGCTCGAAGCCCTCGCCGCGCGCCTGTGCGCCATTCAGGGCACGCTGGCGCCCCGCACCCGGCCGCGCCGGCTGGTGCTGTTCGCCGCCGACCACGGGGTCCACGCCGAGGGGGTGAGCGCCTGGCCGGCCGAGGTGACGGCGCTGATGGTGGCCAGCATCGCCGGCGGCGGGGCGGCGTCGAGCGTGTTGGCCGAAAGCGCCGGCTGCGAGCTGCGGGTGGTCGATGCCGGCACCCTCGGGCCGGAACTGCCGGTTTCGGCGCGCTACCGCTGCCCCAAGGTCCGGGCCGGGTCGCGCAACCTCGCGCGCGAACCCGCGCTGACACCCGGCGAGTTCCGCCGCTGCCTCGAACTCGGCGCGGGGGAGGCCGACGCGGCGCACGCGGCCGGCTGCGGCATCGTGATCGGCGGCGAAATGGGGGTCGCCAACAGCACCGCCGCGAGTTGCCTGACCGCGCTCGTGTGCGGCGCCGACCCCGCGTCGGTGGTCGGGCGCGGCGCGGGGTCCGACGACGCGACTTGCGCGCGCAAACTCGCCGTCGTGACGGCGGCGGTGTCACGGCTCGGGCCGCTCGACCGGGCCGACCCGGCCGCGCAACTGGCGGCGGTGTGCGGGCTAGAAATCGCCGCGCTCGCCGGGTTCCACGCCCGCGCCGCCGAACTCGGGATGGTCGTCCTGCTCGACGGCTTCATCGCCACGGCGGGGTTGTTGGTCGCGCACGCGCTGGACCCCGGCGTGACGGCGAGTGTCGTCGCCGCGCACCGCTCCGCCGAGCCGGGGCACGCGCTCGCCTTGAAGTATCTCGGCCTCGAACCGCTGCTGACGGGCTGGGAGTTGCGGCTCGGCGAGGGGACCGGGGCGCTCCTGGCGCTGCCGCTGTTGGACGCCGCGGCCGCGGTGGTCGGCCGCATGGCCACGCTCGCCGACCTCGGCGCCGGGGCGCGCCCGTGACGCGCCCGCGCTTCCAACTCCACGCGCTGCTCACGGCCGGGCAGTTCCTCACGCAAGTGCCCCTCCCCGGCGGCATGAGTAAGCCCGGCGCGCCGATCGAACTCTTGGGCGCGTCGGTCGCCTACTTCCCCTTGGTGGGCGCCCTGATCGGCCTGAGTACGGGGTGCGTGATCCGGGTCGCGTCGGGGGTCTGGGGCGTCGAGATCGCCGTGATTTGCGGGCTGATCGCGGAAGCCCTGCTCACCGGCGCGTTCCACGAGGACGCGGTGGCCGACAGTTGCGACGCCTTCGGCGGCGGCTACACGCGCGACGACATTCTGCGCATCATGAAGGACAGCCGGGTGGGGAGCTACGGCGCGCTCGGGCTGGGCCTGCTGGTGGCCCTGCGCGGGGTCGCGCTCGCCCGCGTCCCGCTCGGCGAGGTCGTGCTAGCTGCCGCCGCGGCGGGCGGACTCGGGCGACTCGGTGTGGTGGCCCTGATGGCGCTCGTGCCGCCGGTGCCCGCGCGGGAGGGTTCGTCGAAGGATGTCGGCCGGTCGGCGCGCGGGACCGTACTAGTAGTCGCGGCCGGCTGGGGACTACTCGCGCTCGCGCTCGGCTGCGCCGCCGGCCCCGGCCGGACCCTCGCCGGGTGCCTCGGGGCCGCAGTCCTGCTCGGAATCTGGGGCTGGTACGTCCGGCGCAAGCTCGGCGGCGTCACCGGCGACTGCCTGGGGTGCGGCGCGTACCTGGCGCAACTCGCCGTGACCCTGGCGTTCGCGGCGGGGCGGTGAGCGGCGTGACGGACCCGGCGCGCTTCATGGCCACGAACTGCTCGAACATCTCCTCCACGAGGATCGGCATGATCCCCTCGGAGGGCTCGTCGAGCAGCACCATGCGCGG
>CAXTPM010000507.1:2568-4379 GCA_964245865.1 uncultured Fimbriiglobus sp.
GGCGGGGCGGTGAGCGGCGCGGTGGTCTACCTGGTGCGGCACCCGCCGGTCGATCCGGCCTACGCCGGCGTCTGCTACGGCCAGTCCGACGTGCCGATCGACTTATCGTCGGGCGGCGACCTCGCGGCGCTGATCGACCGGCTAGCAGTGCTGCGGCCGACGCGGGTCGAGTCGAGCGACCTCGCCCGCTGCCTCGCCGCCGCCGAGCCGCTCGCCGCGCGGTTGGGCCTCACCGTTGGCCCCGACCGGCGGCTGCGCGAGCGCGAGTTCGGCGAGTGGGAGGTGCGCACCTGGCAGTCGATCTACGCCGAGTCGGGCAGCGAGATGGACGGACTGCTGACGCTCGACTGGGCGCCCCCCGGCGGGGAGTCGAACCGCGCGCTGCAGGCCCGCGCCCTCGACTGGCTCGCCGGGGCGAGGCACGGCCCCGGCCCAGTGGTGGCCGTCACGCACGGCGGGGTGATCGCCGCGCTGCTCGCCGCCGAACAGGGCACGCCGGCCGAGGGCTGGCACGCGCTGGTGCCGCCGCCGGGGTCGGTGACGCTCTTGAGCATCCGCTAACGCCAGGCTCAGCGACCGGGGTCGCAAAGCCGGCCCCGGCCCACTACAGCAACTAGTTCGGTGTGCCTTGACGCCACCGCCAGGAACTCCGCACCCGTGTCCGGGGGCGGCTCCTCGAACCCGACCCAGCCGGCCGAGCCGCCCGTCTCGGCCACCAACTCGCCCAGCCACCGCCCCGCGTCGGCGGCCACCGACAGCCCCAGGATCAGCCCGCCGTCGGCGGTAAAGAACGCCATCGCGTGGGCCGGGTCGCCGGACGCCAGCGATCGCCAGTAGAGGGTGTACGGCTCGCCGGGGCGGGCGACACAGCACCTCACCACCTGGACTGCCGTGCCGAACGTTACCGCCGGGGTGTCGGCCAGGTGGGGCACCAGGTAGTCGGCGGCGGACGGCTCACGGGCTGGGACGAAGCGGGCCAGGAACCGCTCGACCGCGTCGGCCGTCCGGGCTGGGGCGAGCGCATACACATCGTAGAAGCCTGCCACCCTCAGGGCCCTCCGCCTCCGGATCGTTCACTCGCCCTCCCACTCGGCCGACTCCCCCGCCTCGGGGTTCTTCGGCGACGCCTTCGGCTCGGGCGTCAGCGGGCCGAACAGCTTCTGCACCGCAAGCTTCTCCGCGTCGCGGTCCTTGAACGCCACGCCTTTCGCCATCCACTCGGGGGCGGGCTGCTTGCGCAGGTGGTGCTCGAAGAACTGGAACATGCGCACCGTGTAGTCGCGCTGGTTCACGCGCTTGCGCAGGCCGTGCAGTTCGTTGTTGTAGTTCAGCAAATACACCTCTTTGCCGAGCCGGCGGAGTGCCAGGTAGTATTCGATCCCCTGGTACCACGGCACCGCGTCGTCGGCGTCGTTGTGCAACATCAGGAGCGGCGTCGTCACGCGGTCGGCACTAAAGAGCGGCGAGTTTTCCACATACTTCAAGGGCGCCTCCCAGAGCGTTTTGCCGATGCGCGATTGGGTCTGCTCGTACTGGAACTGCCGCGGCAGCCCGGTGCCCCAGCGGATGCCCCCATACGCACTGGTCATGTTCGCCACCGGCGCCCCGGCGGCGGCGCACTTGAACCGCGTCGTCTGCGTAATCAGGTACGCGATCTGGTAGCCGCCCCACGAGTGGCCCTGAATCCCGATACTGTCCTCGTCCACGTAGCCCTTCTCGATCACTTCCGAGATGGCGGGCAGCACGCACTTCAGGGCGCTGTTGCCGGGGGCGCCCCAGGTGTCGGTCCTGCCGTTGCCGCCGAAGTTCAT
>CAXTPM010000508.1:0-4341 GCA_964245865.1 uncultured Fimbriiglobus sp.
TTCAAGCTCAGTTCGACGCACATGACGCTCGAGCAGTTCTGGCTGATCTCGACCGTCCCGGCGACGCTGATGCTCTGGTTGGCGGTGCGGCTGCCGCAGGCGATGTCGGATAACCGATACGTCAAACTCGGCGACCACACCTACGGCCTGTACCTGCTGCACGTCCCGCTGATCTTCCTCGGGTTCCAACTCTGGCAGGCGCTCGGGCTGCCGCCGCGCGTGGTCGCCGGCACGGTCGCCGTCGGGCTAGCCACGCTCGCGCTCGGGTTTCAGTTCGGGCGGCTGGAGTCGGCACTGCATGCGCGGCTCCGGGCGGTGGGCCGACACCGCGGCCCACCGCCACCCGCCCCGATCGCCGAGTTGCCGAGGTGAGCGGCGACCCCGGCGCCCGCTCCGCCAACATCCAGTTGCTGCGGGTATTCGCCGCGTGCGGGGTGGTGCTGTTCCACCTCGGGAACTACGCCTCGCAGCCGGGCGTCTACGGTGCGAACTATTACAAGCTCTGGGCGTGCCGCTGGTCGGCGGTCGCGGCGCTGCCGGTGCCGCTCTTCTTCGCGGTCTCCGGGTTCGTGCTGACCCACGCGCTGAGCGCCGCCGAGGCGCGCGACCGCGCCACCGGCCGGGCCGGCGTCGCGGGGCGCTTCGTGCTCGCCCGCGCGCTGCGGCTCTACCCCGGCTACTGGCTCGCGCTGGCGATTGCCCTCGGACTCGGGGCGGTGGGGGTGCGACTGACCGAGTCGGCCGACGACCGGCTCGGGGGGCTACCGCTCGCACTCGCACTCGCGCCGCCGGGGCAGCGGCCGGCGGTGTACCTACTGGGCGTCGAGTGGTCGCTGGTCTACGAGGTGTTCCTGTCGGCGGCGCTCGCGGCGCTCTACCTCGCCTGCGGCGCGCGGCGACTCCCCCTCGCGGCGGGGGTCTGGCTGGCGCTCCTGCTGACCAAGGCAGTGATCGCACCGGGGCTGGGCACGGCGGTCCTGCCGGCAGCGGAAACGGTCGCGTTCTCGGCGTACTGCGCCCCGTTCCTCGCGGGCGTCGTCGCCTATCCGCTGCGCGGCCGCGGTGGCCGTACCGCGCTGCGCGCCGCGTCCGTCGCCGCCCCGGCGTCGTGGTGGGCGGCGGTCTCCCTCGCGGCAAGCCAGGAACAGTTGTGGCTGGCAGGCGCGGTGCCGGCGGGGCTGGTCGTCTGGCTGGCAGTGCGGCTCCCGCAGGCGCCGTCCGATAATCGGCTTGTCCGACTCGGCGACCGCACCTACGGGCTGTACCTGCTGCACGTGCCGCTAATCCGCGCCGGCTTCGCGTTGTGGGGCGCGGTGGGGATTCCGGCGCGGAACCTGATCGGCGTCGCGGTCGTCGGAGCCGTGGCGCTGGCGCTCGGCCTGGCGTTCGGCTACGTCGAGGCGCGGCTGGACCGGGCGCTACGGCCCCGGCGACCGGCAGCGCGCTAGTTCGTCGAGTTGACCGTCAGCCGCCCGAGGTAGAGGCGCTTGCGGTCGCCGCCGTAGTACAACTCCTCGAACAGTACGCCGAGGTCGGGTTCGAGCTTCTTGGCCTTGAACCCCGGCGGCGGCGAGCCGTTCACCGTCACGCTCACCGGCCGCGCCCAGTCGGTCAGGTCGCGCTCGAGCATCACCGTGAACTGCTTCACGCCCACGGGCTGGGTGATCGCCACCGCGCCGCCACGCACGAGGTCCGCGGCGAACCGCGGCACGTTGCCGCTCAGGCGCCCCGTGAACGGCTTGTCCAGGGGCGGGGTGAACCGGAAGCTCCCGGCCGGGACGCGCACGAAGTCGAAGCGCGCGTCGGCGCCGTGCAGGACCGCCCACGGCTCGGCCTGGGGCGCGCCGACCCGCACCGCCGCCGCACCCCGGACGCGGGCCTTGCGCCCCATCCAGTCGAACAGTCGCGGCAACTCGGCGTGGAACCACTCCGCGCCCCGGCCGCGGTACACGGTCAGCAGCGCCGGGAACCCCCTGGGCATCCACTTCTCGTAGAGCTTGCGCAGCGCCCCGAAGCTGCCGCCGTTGTTCTCGCCGCCCACCAGGTACACCGGCAGGCGCTGGGCGTTGGGCCACGCGGCCTCGGAGATCGACGGCGGCGGGTTGGCGTTGAACCCCGCCACGGCGGCGAACAGGTCGGGCCGGGTGAGGCCGTAGTCGAGCGCGAAATTCGCCCCCGCGTTCGCCCCGAACAGGACCACCCTGTCCGAGTCGGCCTGCAGCCGGCGCAGCACGTCGCGAAGCGTCCCCTTCACCAGCGGGTGAAACTTGTCCGAGTAGTCGTAGAACGCCGGCCCTACGATGCCGGTCCATACCGGCGCGGCGAGAATGTATCCCCCGCGCTCGCACTGCTCGGCGAGCCGGGCGATCAGCCCCTCCGGGCCGAGTTCGCGGTCGCCCAGGGCGATCAGCACCGGGTACGAGCGCCCCGGCTGGTACTCCGGCGGCAAGCGCAGCAGGTATGTCGCACCCGCCGGGTAGTCGGCCAGCGGGCCGGTCGTCACGCGCACCACGCCGGGGACGCCCTCGCACTCGGCAGGCGTGAGCGGCGTGACCTGCGGCGAGGCGGGGTCGAACGGCTCGGGCGGCGGCAGGAGCGTGATCACCTGCGCCAGCTCGTCGGGCGCGGGGGCGCCGTACTGCTGGGCGAACGCGGCCAGGAGCATTTGCCGGTTGTTGCCCAGCGGCTCGCGCTGGCACTTGAGCGCGAGTTCGCGCAGGCGCCAGACGCGCACCGCCGCCGGCACGTCGGCGTCGGCCCCCGCGCGGCCCTTCAGCCAGCCCGAAACCGCGTAGGCGAGCAGGTTCCAACTGGAGTCGCGCGGCTGCTGGCCCTTCGAGCGCGCGAGGGACGCGGCGGCGGCACTCTCTTTGAACAGTTCGAGGCGGTTGGCGGTGTCGAAGCTTAGTTCGGCCAGAATCTCGTCGCCGGCATCGACCAAGATTTGCTGGTCGGCGTTGAGCTTCGGGCGCGGGGAGAACAGCGCCGGCCCCGGCCCGGAGACCGAGCCGATCGCCTGGTACTGCCGCATCCCGCTCTCGCGCTCGACCACCTCGCGCAGGCGCGCCGCGGTCTCCTCGTAGGGGGGCCGCACCGCCTCGGACGCCGCGCGGGCCGCCCCGAGTCTCGCCACCTGCCCCGCGTCGAGTTGCTCGGCCGGGAAGGCGCGCACGAAGTCCCGCGCCGCGTCGTAGCGCCCGGTGCGCACCATGGCTTCCAGTTCGTCGAGCGCCGCGTCGGCCACCGCGCGGTCGAGCGCGGCGAGCAGCCTCCCGTGGCGCGCCCCCTCGGGCGCGGGCCACCCCGCCGGCGGTACTTTCGCCGCGAGTTCCCCGAGTTCCTTCCGCGCCTCGGCCGCGAAGTCGAACGCCCGCCGCGACCGCTCCCCGGCGGCGACCTCGCCCAAGAACTCCGCGACCGCCAGGCGGCGCATGACATCGGGACTCGCCGGCGAGTCGCGCAGGTCCGGGTGCAGGTGCAGCAGCTTGCGGATTTCGGCCGGGCTGCGCTCGGAGGTGTGGAACGCGGTCGAGAACTGGTCCGACGGCGAGTTCGTGGCGAAAGTGTACGGGTCGATCGAGGTGATCTGCTCGGTGATCGGGAAGCGCTGCCCGCCGGGGTCTTGGTCGGTCGGGGCGCTGATGCCCACCAGCCGGCGCTTCCAGTCCTTGTCGAACTCGGCCGCGAAGTCGATGCGGGAGAGCGGCGGCAGCGGATTGTTCCGCCGGGTGGCGAGGCGCGTTTTGTAAGCGGTGCGGGCCGGCAACACCGCCGCCTCGATGCTCGCCGCCCGCTTGCCGGAGGCGCTCACGATGACGAACTTCGGCCCGTCCTCGACGATGTCGAAGCCGTTGAGCTTCTGCACCTCGATCGAGACATTCCCCTCCTGGACGGTCTCCTTCTCCCGCAAGTGCCGCCCGCGGATGGTGAAGCCGTCCCAGAGGGTGACGACCACCGGCTCCGGCGGCGCGGCCAAAACCGGCATCGCGGCAAGCGCGGCGCCCAAAAGCGCCGGCAGAGTTACGCGAAGTCGCTTACGCATGGGCGCAGTCCCTCGGGGCGGTCGTGCCGGTCGCGCCGGCGGCGCCGAAACGCGCGCCGCCGGGCCGGCGTTGGCGGCTCAGGCGAAGCGCACCAGCAGGTCGCCGCCCTCGACCTGCGTGCCGGCCTTCGCCAGAACCTCGGCCACCGCGCCGCCCGCCTCGGCGTAAATGGTGGTCTGCATCTTCATCGCCTCGAGCGTGACGAGCTTCTGCCCCTTCGCCACCGTTTCGCCGGCCGACACCGCCACGGCCACCACCGCGCCGGGCATCGGCGAGGCGACGTGCTTGGGGTTGCCCG
>CAXTPM010000509.1:0-4336 GCA_964245865.1 uncultured Fimbriiglobus sp.
CGAGTACGTGTTCCTGCTCGACCCGTGGTGGAACCCGGCGGTCGAGGCCCAGGCGGTCGACCGGAGCCACCGGATCGGCCAAACGCGGCCGGTGTTCGCGTACCGGCTGATCGCCCGCGGCACGGTCGAGGAGAAGGTGCTGGCGCTGCAGCAGGGCAAGCGGGAGCTGGCCGACGCTATACTCGGCGGCGACGGCCGGCTCATCACCGACTTGAAGCGTGAGGATCTGGAACTGCTGCTGTCGTGACCGGCCGGGATGTCGGGGCCGCCGCGGTCGGACTCGGCCCAGGCGGGACGGCGGCAGAATCAAGGGGGCCGGATCCGCGACCGCACCCGACGGTGTGGCCGCGCGGCCGCACGGCTGAGCCATTCGCGTCCCCGATACCAAACGCCGCTCGCGTCATCCGAGTCCGCCGGCCCACTTTGCCTAACCCACTTCAGATGAAGTAAGCCCTGTCCCCTTCACCCTTCGACCTTTCCGACGACCCGGCCGCCCGATCGTTGACCTCCGCTAACGAAGCCCCCCCCGGCACGGGACGCCCGACTCGGCGACCAACTACGCGAGGCGTGCCGGGCCTGGCTCGCCAAATCCCCGTCCCAGGATACGCGGGTCAACTACGCCCACGACCTCGGCCAGTTCCTGACCTTCGTCGGCGTCCCGGCCGACCGACCCGAGGCGTTGGCGGAGGTCCGCCCGCACCACGTCGCGGCGTGGCGGGACACCGTCCGCAAGGCCCTGGCGAACGCCGAGCCGATGCCCTACACCCGCGCCGTGCCGCGCGCTGCCCCGGTGTTCGGCCCGTTCGCCGCCCTCGTCGATGCCATCGTGGAGGCCGAGCGCCTTGAACCCGGCAACACTCTCGACGGGGCCGGGCGCGAGCTTGCCGCCGGCCTCGAACACGTCCGCCCACTTCAGCGCCGACGCGGCGGCGTCCTGGACGAGCAGCCGGGTGACCGGCTCCGGGGGCTCGGCGGCCGATGGCGTTTTGTCGTCGGCACATGTCAACTCGAGGGCGGCCAGGGTACTCAAAGCGGTCAGAGTTGCGAAACAGGCGGGCCTTCGCATCGGGAGTCTCCGGGGAGGGTCGGGGGGATCGAGGAGTCGGTCACTTGGTTTCGCGGACGCAGATCATTTCGCTGCCGGTGCGCAGATAGAAGCCGCCGTGCGCGACCGCCACGCCGTACACGACATCGCCGACCGCCGAGTAGCGGGCGGCATCGAGTCCCGCCTTGGGTAAGGGGGGACTGCCGCCCAGACCCTTGCCCTCCGGCGGTTTCGGAAGAGTCGCGGCGGCGAGCCTCTTCGCCTCGGCCTGGCGCGCCTCGGCGTCGGCGGCGCCCCACAGGCGGTTGACCGCGAGCCGCTCGAACTCCGGGCCGCTCTTCAGGACCGTGGTCACGCCGTCCTTGCCGAAGAAGTACACCCGGTCGCCGGCGCCCACCGGCGTGGCCCAGCACTGGCCGTCGAGCCGCTCGGCGTAGCGCTCCTCGCCCATGGCGAGATCGACGCAGTGGACGGTGCCCGCCTTGCCGACGTAGTAGGCGTGGCACCCGTGGGCGAGCGGGCTGGCGTGCTGGCAGACGACCTTGTTGCCCGCCCACACCGGCGCGAGACTCGCCTTGCCCGATTCGGGGTCGAGGCTCAGTTTCACGCAGCGGTTCGAGTTCGCCGACGCGGCCGGGTCGGGCTTCAGCCGGTTCTCGCCCGCGCCGACGACCACGAGATCGCCGCACACCGCCGGCGAGGGGATGTTGTTGCCGACGAGTCCGCCGAGCGTGGCGAGTTCCGCGCCGGTGGCCGCGTCGTACACGTCGAGCGAGCCGCCGCTGCCGACGACCACGACCGACTTGCCGCCGACCGCGGCGACGACCGGGGAGGTCCACGACGAGCGGCTCGTGCGCTCGGTCTTCCACAGGTTCTCGCCGGTGAGCTTGTCGAGCGCCACCAGGTACGACGGGCCGAGGTCGTCGATGAGCACCACCACCGCCCGGCCGGCCTGCGCGGGCGAGCCGCCGACGCCGTGGTTGTTCTTGAACGCGCCGTAGTCGTTCGAGAGCGAGCGCCGCCAGCGCTCGGCCCCGTCGTGGGTGAGGGCCACCACGTCGCCCGACTCGAAGAAGGCGACCACCCCCTCGGCGTCGGCCACCGGCGTGGGGGCGGCGCGGCTCATCATGGGGGTGTTCTTGCCCTTCTGCGTGGCGGCGAACTCCTTCGTCCAGGCGGCTTTACCGGAATCCGCGTCGAGGGCCGAGACGATCAAGGTTTCCTTCTGGGCGCCGTCGATGGCGGTGACGAACACGCGGCAGCCCCACGCCGCCGGCGACGACTGGCCGTAGCCGGCGAGGGGCACGCGCCAGCCGATGTTCTCGGACGGCGACCACGTCAGCGGCAGGCCGGAGGCGGGGGCGGTGCTGGTGCCGTCGCCCCGGAAGCCGGGCCACGAGTCGCCGGGGGCCGGCGGGGCGGCGAGAACGAGGGCGAGTGCGAGGAGCGGGTGCATGGTCGGGTTCTCCGGTCGGGGTTAGTAGTCGCCGCTAATGACTTCGCCGCCCGCGCGCGTGGCCAGCGCCCGCCAGGTGGAGAGGGCGATGCTGTCGCGCACGAAGCGTACCGACCCGTCGCCGAGGGCCGCGTTGACCCCGCCGGTGAACGGGCTGCGGGCGGTGAACCAGCCGGTCCCGTGCGCGGCCACGTCGGGCGTCGGGCTGTTGGGCGGCAGCGCGGCGGTGAAGCCGTTGCCCGCCGCCGTCGCCCAAATCCACGTCCCGCCCCGGTTGCCGACCCAACTGCTCCCCGCGGCCTGGTCGGCGCCCGACAGGCAGGGCTTCAGCCCCCCCGGCGCCACCCCGACGGGCGCGTGGGCCGGACTGACGTTCGCGTACTGCCGGCGCTTCTGGTCGGCCGAGAGCGACGCGAACGGGCCGGCCACGGTCACATCCAGCCCGCGCAGGCACTCGGAGAAGAGGACCGTGTTCGAGGTGCCGTCGGCGACCTCGGCGAGCCGGACCTTCGACTTGTTGAAGAACATCCCGTCCGAGGGGAAGCGGGCGTGGACGCCGTTGACCCTCGCGGCGTTGGCCGGGTCGTTGGGGTCGAGGCCCGAGCCGAGGTTCACCACGTAGTTGGTGCCGGCATAGCGCCCCCCGCCGGTGTTGGTGGTGCAGACCGGGTCTTGTCCGTCGGCGGGGTTGAGGAACGTCTTGACCACCGCCCCGGCCGCCGGGGCGACCAGGGGGTTCAGTTGCCCGAACAAGCCGCCGCCGGGGACGAACAGCGGCTGGCTGCTGGGGTCGAACAGGTTCCGCAGCGGCTCCTGCTCGATGTAGGGCAGGACGAACGCGTGGACCGAGTAGCCGAACGAGTCGGGGTTCGCACCCGAGGGCGAGGGGGCGTAGCCCGGCAGGGCGCCGTTGGCGCTCTCGAAGTTGTGGCAGGCGAGGGCCAACTGCTTGAGGTTGTTCTGGTCCGAGGCCCGCGCGGCGGCCTCGCGGACTTTCTGGACGGCGGGCAGCAGTAGCCCGATCAGAACGGCGATGATGGCAGCCACCACCAGAAGCTCGATCAGTGTGAATCCGGAACGGCGCACGGAGGCTCCCCGAACGTTGCGAACGTTCTTGTCAATGAACAACGTATCTCAACTGACTACCAGGTTATACTTAGTTTACCTCGTGTCAATGCGGGCTTTCCCTTCTCCCGGCTCGTGTGTGGCAACGTCGCGCCGCCCGGTGGTCGCGCTCCCCCGGCCGCGTCGGCCGCGCCGAGTTGCGCGTCGCGCGGCCCCCGGACGCCGCAGCGACCGCGGGGTCGAGCGGAGGGCTCGCGTCGCAGGGGTTGCCCGCGTTCTCCGAGCAGCGGGCGCCAGTCGAACCGCGCCTGGGTCCACCAGGCCGCGGCCGGCCACCGACCTGCGGCCGCCGACACTCGAGGGGCCGCAGGGCTCTCGCCGTGCCGCGGGAGCGCCGCCAGCCGGTGCGGGCCGGCGAGTACGCGCCGCCGGCCGGGAGAACTTGCCGGGCCGGCGGGGCCGCTCCGGGGGTGGTCGCCCGGAGCGGGCCGTCCCGCGGGCCGAGGGTGGTCGACCGACTCGTCCCAGTGCAACGGGCGCACCGCGCGGCCGGCCCAAAGCGGTGCCCAATTTTCCATCCCGGCCGCCCCGACTGCCGCGCCCGCACAGCGAACGGGCCGCACCCCCTCAGCCGGGCGGCGGGGCGTGGTCGGCGAGCAAGTCGGCAGGGCTACTCCTGAGCGCGGCGGCGACGCGGCGCAGGCTCAAAAGCGCCAGGTTGCGCTCGCCCCGCTCGACCGAGCCGACGAAGGTGCGGTGCAGGCCGCACC
>CAXTPM010000510.1:0-4336 GCA_964245865.1 uncultured Fimbriiglobus sp.
TCCCCGCGCGCCTCTTACTCGCGGCGCGGTCGGTGCCGACCGACGTGGGCGCGTCGGTGCGCACGACGGCGGAGTACCGGCGCGGCGGCGCGGCCGATGTCGGGCGCGTCAACTTGCGGCGGTTGCAGGAGAGTTTGCGTAGCCTCGAAGAGTTCGGCAAAATCCTCGACGCTGGGTTCGCCGCGGCCGTCGAGCAACTCCGCTACCGGGCCTACGCGCTGGAGGCCGGGCTGCAGCCCAAGAGCGAGTTGCAGGCCAGGCTGGAGGGGGCGCGGCTCTACGCCTTGGTGAGCGGGGCGAGTTGCGTCGCGGCGATCGACTGGATGGTCGGCGAGATGATCGACCACGGCGTCGGCGTCGTTCAACTGCGCGAGAAAAACCGGCCCGACCGCGAAATCCTCGACCGCGCGAGACTGCTGCGGCGCGTAACGGCCCGGCGGGGCGTGATCCTGATCGTCAACGACCGGCCCGACCTGGCGCGGCTCGCGGGCGCCGACGGGGTGCATTTGGGCCAGGATGACCTGGGTGTGGCCGACGCGAGGCGGGTCGTCGGGGCCGACGCGCTGGTGGGCGTGAGCACGCACGATCTGGCGCAGGTCGAAGCGGCAATCGCGGCCGGGGCGGACTACCTCGGCGCGGGGCCGACGTTCCCGTCGCGCACCAAGGAGTTTGCGGCGTTCCCCGGCGTTGCGTTCGCGGCGCAAGCCACCACCGCGAGCCGGGTTCCGGTGTTCGCGCTCGGCGGCGTGACGGCGGCGAACGTGCCGGAACTGGTGGCGGCGGGCGTGCGGCGGGTGGCGGTGGCTGCGGCGCTGTGCGGCGCGGACGAGCCGGGACCGGTCGCGACGCACCTCCTGCGGCTGCTCGGTTCATAGAATGAGCGTGCGGCGCGAGTCTCGGGGGTTGGCGGGTTCCGGCGAAGTTGGGGAATATTCGGCGAATCTTCGCCTCACTAGGCGGCGCGATTCCTACCGATGGTAGCAGGACAACGGCGACCCCTAGGGTCAGGGGGGTCGGGCGCGGGGGCCGGTCGGCATGGAGTTGCTGCGCGAACTGCTGGAGCGAATCCGCCAGAAGAACCTGGTGGCCGGGCACTTCCGCGGCCTCTGCCACGTCGCGGTGGGCCGGCGCGTCCTCACGGCCAAGGGCGAGCTAGTCAGCGCCGGCGCCACCTGGCGCGAGCTGGCCGCCCTGCTGCGGGACTCCCACTACGAGCGCGAGCTGGTCGCCGAGTTGGGGGCCGACCCGGCCGAGTTGGCGCCGCGCGACCGCCAGCGCTTCTGGTACTCGGCCATTGCCCTCGCCCGGCCCGACTCGGCGGAGGCCTACGACGACGCGGAGGAACTCATCCCGCTGATCGAGTCGCTGGGCTACCGCGTGGGGCCGGCGCCGGGGGGTCCGTCGCCGAAGTCGTTGAGTTCGCCGCCGCCGACTCCCCCGGCCGCGCCGCCCACGGCGCCGGGGGGTGACCCAGGCGACGCCGGGCGGGAGAAGCCGAAGCGGGGGCGGAAGAAGAAGTAGGGGCGCTCAGCCGCCGGTCCCGTAGCCCGCCGCCGCGTACTCGGCGAGGACGGGGGCGTACCCCCTGGTGCGGGCGTGGTCGAGGGGCGTTAGTTCGTCCTTCGCGCCACGCACGGTCGGGTCGGCGCCGTACCTCAGCAGCAGGCCCGTCATGTCCGGCTTGTCGATCAACCAGTAGAGCGGGTTGTGGCCCCCAGCGAGCGCACAGGCCAGCGCGCCGCGTTCGAGCAGCAGTTCGGCGATCTCACACAAGCGGCGCGACACCGCCTGATCGAGCCAGTCTGCCGCGACGGGGGCGGGCGGCATCCCGGTCGCGGCGAGGCGGTCGTGGACGAGGGCCGTTTGCCCGACCGAGATGGCCGAAGGAATGTCGAACGTCGCCCCCTCGCGGATCAAGTGCCCGATGATTTCGGCAGCCCCCTCCGAGCCGCGGGACTGGTCGTTGATCGCCCAGTAGAGCGGAGTGCGGCCGTCGTCGTCCAGCGCGTCGAGGGCCGACCTGGACCCCCTCAGCACCCTCACGAGTAGGTACCCCGTCGATGCGTTGCCGTGGAAGGCGGCGCCGTGCAGCGGCGTCATCCCGTCGTCGCCGCGCGCGATTGGATCAGCGCCGTGCCGCAGCACGAGCGAGAGTTTGTCCGCGTCGCCGTACTTGGCCGCGAGGTGGACGAGCTTGTCCCGGCTGAACCGCGCCACCCAGTCGGTGGCGATTCTCGGCTCGCTGTCGAGCAGCGCTTCCAACTCGGCAAGGGTGCCGTCGGACATGTAGACGCTGAAGTCGTCGATGAGTCCGTCGCTGAGGTCGTCCACGGCCGGCTCTCCGAGAGGTCGTTGCGGTCCCCGCACAACTCTAGTCCCCGAACAGCCCCGCGCCGAACTCGGCCTCCACCTCCGCGTCGGTTTTCACGTCGGCCTGGCTCGGGGCCACCGGCGCGGCGTGCGACTCCCCTTCCACGACATCGGCCGCGTGGGCCTTTTGGATCGCCTGCTCGGTGCTGAACGGGTCCACCGCGCGGCACGTCTCGGTCAGCCGGTCGGCGATGCTGCGCAACTCCGCCTGCCACACCGCCGGGTCGGTGTCGGGCGGCGTCAGTTGGGCGAACTCTTCGGTGAGTAGCACTAGCCGCAGGCAGTGGCGGAAGATCAGCCCCTCCTGCTTGCCGAGGTCGCGCGAGGTGACGTAGGTGTTGAAGTTGCCGCCCAGCGACAGCAGTTCGCCGGCGCCCCAGACCGGTTCGGTCGAGACATCGGTCACGTCCGGGTGCGTGGCGTCGAACAGCAGGCGCAGCTTCTGGGCCAGCACCGGCGGGCGGTCCTCCCAGTGGACGTAGCCGCCCTCCTCTTCGGGTTCGTCGTCTTCGCCCGGCGGCGGCTTGGCCACGACTAGCCCACGCGACACGAGTTCGGGTTCGAGCATCGTGGCCAAGGGGCCGGCGGGGCGGTCCCACGGCACGCGCACGAACTTCAAGAGCGGGCGCGGCAACTCCAGCACCGACTCGAACAGTTGCAGCCGCTCGTTCTCGTCGGCGACGCCGAGGTACTTGACGAGGAACGCCCCGTACAAGGGGTGGACGGCGCGGAACGCCAGCAGTTTGGCCAACTCCGGCGTCGGCGTGGCCAGCACCGGCGCGTAGCCCTCCGGCAGCGCCGTCGGCTTGCCCCCGACGGCCGGATCGGCCTCGGGCACCGGGATCGGCGGGCCGAGCGTCACGTAGCCCTGCGCCTCCAGAATGGCCAGCATGCGGTGCAGTTGCTTCATCCCGGCTTCGATGCGCGGGCCGTCGAGCAGGCGCTTGCGGATGACGCCGCGGATGCGCTCGACCTCCGGCGAGATTTGCAGCAGGTACGCCAGCAGGCGCCACGGCAGCGGCCCCTTGCTGTAGAGCCGCGCCGGCGCCGCCACTTGCAGCTTCTCGAAGTCGGTCGCGGTCCAGTATTTTTTCTGGCTGTTGCGCGCCGGCTTCTTGCGCAGCAGTTCCTTCTTCTTTTTCAGCATCACCGGGTCTTTCGAGTTCTCCGGGATTTGGTCGTACTTCTCCTTCCACTTGGCGATGCGGACATCGTCCTCGTGCGGCAGGGTGAACACGTGCCCCTCGGTATCAAACTGGGGCCGGCCGGCGCGGCCGAAGATTTGGTGCGCCGAACTCGCGTCGATCAGCTTCTCCTTGCCGAACGGCCCCTTCACCAGACTCGTCAGCACCACCGAGCGCGCGGGGAGGTTAATCCCGGCCGCGAGGGTTTCGGTACACAGCGCGACCGATAACAGCTTCTGCTCGAACAAGTCCTCCACGCCCCGCCGGTACTTCGGCAGCAGCCCCGCGTGGTGGACGCCGACCCCGCGCCGGAGCATCTGCTTGAGCTTCGGCCCCACCCCCTGCGGCCAGTCGAGCGCGTCCACCGCCTTGTGCAGCGGCCCCCGTTGGGCGGCGTTCACGAGGTCGAGTCCCTTGAGCTGCTCGGCGATGCTCCAGCACTCGTCGCGGTTGAAGGCGAACACCAGCGCGGGGGTCTTGCGGGTCGCGTCGTCGCCGTGGGCCATCTCGACTAGTAAGTCGTTCAGGAACAGGTCGGGCGCCCAGTGGTATGTGAGCGGAATCTTGCGCTCGCGCCCCTCGACCAACTCCAACTGCCGGCCGTGCATGCGCGACAGCCACGATAAGAACTCGACGGCGTTCCCGACCGTGGCACTCAGCAAGAGCAGACGCACGTGGGGCGGCAGCAGGCTGAGCGAGAGTTCCCAGACGATGCCGCGCTCGGGGTCGGCGAAGCTGTGGAACTCGTCCATTACCACGGCCTGGACGCGCGAGAAGTCGAA
>CAXTPM010000511.1:0-4332 GCA_964245865.1 uncultured Fimbriiglobus sp.
CGGGTCAGCCCGGCCGCGTGAGCAGGGGGGCGAGGGCGGCGGGGTCGACCGGCTTGACCAGGTGGTGGTCGAACCCGGCGTCCCGGGCCTTCCGCCGGTCCCCCTCCTGCCCGTACCCGGTCATGGCGGCGAGTACGAGACTTCGGAACGAAGGCTGCCGGCGCAACCTCCTGGCGACCTCGTACCCGTCCAGGCCGGGCAAGCCGATGTCCAGCAGCGCCACGTCCGGGCGGAAGTCGGCGGCCGCTTCCAGCCCGGCCGGGCCGTCGTGCGCCGTCCTCACGTCGTGGCCCAGCGCCCGCAGCACGTCCGCCAAACTCTCCGCCGCATCCACGTTGTCGTCCACCACTAAAACACGCACCGATGGGCCGGTCGGCCCGGCGGCTTCTGCGGGAACCAACGGCCGATCTGCGGAAGCCGCTGCCGCGGGCAGGCGGACGGTGAATTCGCTGCCCCCTCCCAGCGTGCTACGAGCCTCGATCCGCCCCCCGTGGAGTTCCACCAGCCGCTGCACCAGCGCCAGCCCGATGCCCAGCCCGCCCTGCGACCGATCCAGTGACCGCTCGGCCTGGGTGAACAGGTCGAAGACGTACGGTAGGAGTGCCGGGGCGATCCCCTCGCCCGTGTCCTTCACCCTCAAGACGCACTCGGCCCCCTCTCGACGGACGGTCAGCCAGATACGCCCGCATTCCCCGGTGTACTTGGCGGCGTTGGCGAGCAGGTTCACGACGACTTGTTCCATCCGGGTCGGGTCGGCGTCCAGCCAGATGGGGTCGGGCGGCAGTGACACCGTGAGTTCGTGCCCCCGCTGGTCGATCACCGGGCGGGCCGTCTCGACCGCACGTTCCACGAGGCTGCTCACGGCGAGTCGGTCGTGGCGGAGTTGAATCCGACCGCTCGTGATGCGGGTGACTTCCAGCAACTCGTCGACGATCCGCGTCAGTTGCCCCACTTGGCGCTCGATGATGGTCCGGGCCTTCTGCTGGAGTTGGTCCTCGTTCTCCCGGAGGCGGAGCAGTTGCACGGCGTTGGCGATGGGGGCCAGGGGGTTGCGGAGTTCGTGGCCGAGCATCGCCAGGAATTCGTCCTTGAGGCGGTGCTGTTCGGCCAGCTGCTCGGCGTGGCGGTGCAGGTCGTCCTCCAGCCGCTTCCGCTCGGTCTGGTCCCGCACGACCTTGGTGAAGCCGAGCAGCCCACCGTCGTCGCCCCGCAGGGCGGTGAGGACGCCGTACGCGAAGAACCGGGCGCCGCCCTTCCTCACCATCCAGCGGTCGTCCCCGCCCCGCCCGTGGGCTTTGGCGTCGTCGAACTCCTTCTGGGCGACGCCGTCCCGGATGGCCTCGGGCGTGAAGATCAGCGGCACGACATCCCGGCCGATCCACTCGCCCTCCCCGAAGCCGAGAACCTGCCGCACGCCTTCGTTCCAACTGGTCGCCCGCCGCTCGGTGTCGGTCATGAAGATGGCGTAGTCCTTGACCTGCTCGACCAGCGTGCGGAAGCGCCGGTCGCGGCCCTTCAACTCCCGCTCCAGCCGGGTGCGTTCGCTGATGTCCCGGACGTTGCACTGGATGACGCTGTGGTCGCCTTCCCGGTAGACGTTGCTGACGAACTCGACTTCGGCCTTCTTGCCGGACTTGCTCTGGAGGGGGAGGTTGTCGTAGCGGACGTAGCCGTTCTCTCGGAGTGTTTCGTAGACCGCCTGGCTCGCCCGCTTGTCGGCGAACAGGCCGATTTCCCACAACTCTTTGCCCAGGAACTCGTCGCGCGAGTACCCCAACAACTCCGTCATGAACGGGTTGGCGTCGATGATCTTCACGGTGTCGCCGGTCAGAATGAGAATGCCGTCTTTGGCCGCCTCGAACAACCGCCGGTACCGGACTTCGGATTGCCTCAACGCCGAATCCATCTGCTCGTTCTCGCAATCGGGGGGTAAGTTGCCGCCCGAATCCCCGGCCCGACCATGGGCGATGTCTCGTCCGCCACTCGGTTCTGCCTATCTTACCCCGTCGTCGTCGTTTTGACCCGATCCATCTTCCGGCCCCGGTGTCCAGAACACGTCCGGTCGCTACCCGACTCACCCGCCCGCCACCCGACTCGGCCGGTGCCCCGGACGTGTGGTTCCGGGAGCGCCTCCCCGCCCTCGTCGGGACCGGGCCGGGCGATCAGGGAGTCCGTCCAGACGGGGACGAGCAGAGCAGGAGGCCGCTGCCGCCGGACATCTTCTTCTCCTCGACGCCCTCCATTGTGCCGGGGCGTCGCGGGTGCGGGCGGCGGGGGACTCGTCGGAGGCCGTGTCCGCTTTTCTCGTCGGAACACCGGTGTTCACTTCGGGGGTTTGTTCTCGGCCACGACCCCGCCCTTGCTCGAAAACGCCCGGTCCAGCAGCACGTCGTCGACGATCTTGAGTCCCCCGGCGAGGAAGAGCGGGACGCCCATCCACCCGGCGCTGCCGACCAGCACCGCCGCCAGCAGCGGCGAGATCGAAGCGCCCACCGACCGGGCGACCCCCGCGACGCCCGCCGCAGCGGGGCGCTCGTCGGGCCGCAGCGCGGCCATCGTGTACGCCCGGCGGGATCGTGTACGCCCGGCGGTTCGGCAGGTCCATCTGCGAGATGCCGAACCGGGCCGGCAGCACCCCGACCGCCCAATACACGCCGGGCGTCAGCGGCACGAGGGCGAGCAGCACGTTCGACGGCGGGTGGGTGAAGATCGTCGTGTTCACCAGCCCGATGCGCGGGCGAGCCACCCCGCAGCGAGCGCCGACACCCCGGCCGGGAGGTCGGCGAACAGGAACACCGTGCCGAACACCGCCGGGTCGAGGCCGAACTGACCCCTCGCGTCCACGCGACCGAGTGGGTCTCCCCACGAATCGTGGACGGCGGGGAGGCGGCGTGAACTCCGGCCGCGAGGAGAGCGACCCAGAGCAAGCAGTGCCTGATAACGCGAGCCGAACCCGCCTCAGCAACGGTCGCCCGTGTCCCCGAAAGTAGTTATTGCGACCCCCGCCGCCCGCCCGACACGGTGTCCGCAATACCCCGAGCCATGCACGCCAGTCAGTCGCACGAGGTCTCGGCCCCCCGCCCCGCCGACGCCCGCCCGCCCGCGGGGCCGGCGACCCGTCGCCATCTCGAAGAGGCAGAGCGCGGTCAGCATCGGCGGTCAACGCCCCGAAGCCGCACACCCGCCGTAGCGCAAATTAAACCTGGCCCCGACAAACATCGAGACCGGGAGGACCGCGCTCCCCTGCTACCACGAGGTGATGGCCGAGGGGCCCCAGGCCGCCCATCGCACTCGGGCGGGGTCGCCATCGTTGAGTTCATCGGCCTCTCCCCCGCCTCCACAAATCCAGGCACATCCACGCACGAGATTTCGCCCCACTCACGGCGGCCGGGCTTGCTACAATAGCCTTGGAGACGCGGTCGTTCGTGGCGTTTCCGGGGGTCTACCAAGCGCGGTTCGGGACCAAGAGGTCGCGGGTTCAAATCCCACACCGTCCCGACTGCCGCAACCCCCCGAATGACCCAGGATTGCTCTATTTCACGCGGCCGCTTTGCGTGCCCAGTTCGTGCAAGCTGGGTTTGCCGGACCCGCTCCGACCGCCCGCGTTGAAACGTGCCGAGTTTCTATCGGCGTGTCGGTGGCGGCCGGCGGCGCTGTCGCCAAAAGCATGGATTGGCGCACGCCGGCCGGACGCAGCGACCGAGGAGAGTCGTGCAGTAGCGCCGCGCGGCTACTTCCGGGCGACGCTCTCCGCCGCCAGCGCCAGCGACGCGGGCCACTGCCGCAGCGCCCGCTCGACCTGCTCGCGCCGGGTCTCGGGCCGCGTGTGGGTGTAGGTCGCCGTCATCCCCAGCGCACCGTTCAGGGTCGGCTTGTGGCCCATCACCTGCTGGCGGATGAGCGGGTCCACGTTGGCGTCCTGGAGCAGCGTGGCGAACGTGTGCCGCCACGACTTCGGGCACGTCGCCTCGGGGCGGCCGACCGCGGCCGCCACGCGGCAGAACGCCTGCCGGACTCTGTCCGCTCTCACTGCGCCGATGTCCCGCCAGAGTTGCGCCGCCAGCGCCGCCTCCTGGGTCCGGGTGAGTGTGGGGCCTGCCGCCGCCGCCAGCCTCGCGCGGAACGCGCCGGCCAGCTCGCGCCGGTCGCCCCGGACTGCGGCGCCGCGGGCGCAGAACTTCTCGCGCAGGAACACCGGCCCCCCGGTACGGCCCGCGACCACGCCCCGCAGGACCGCGGCGACCTCGCCCAGGAGCGGCACGACCCGCTCCTGCCCCGTCTTCACCCGCCAGCCCAGCTCGGCCTTGTTGCGGACGTGCAGCCAGCCGGCCT
>CAXTPM010000512.1:0-1281 GCA_964245865.1 uncultured Fimbriiglobus sp.
CCGGCGGCACGGGGTCGGACCCCGGCCGGGTCGATTCGGCGCCGAGGTCGATCAGGTCGGCGCCGTCTTCGGCCATCTTGAGGGCGCGCTCGACCGCGACGCCCGCGGTGAGGTCCGGGTCGCCGTCGGAGAAACTGTCGGGGGTGAGGTTCAGCACGCCCAAGATCAGGGCGCGCCCGCCCCCCGACTCGGGGAAGTCGTAGGCGCGGCCGGGGAGTCGCCAGGTGCAGGGCATGTGGCGTATTGTAGGAACGTGGCGCGTGGTTCGTGGGTCGTGGCCCGTGGACGAGGTTCCCGACGCGCCACGAGTTAGCGCCGGTTGCCGCGCGCCTTGCGGGCGCGGTCGGCCGCATTGCGGCGCAGCGCGTCGAGCGCGCGCTGGACCTCGGCGAGTACCGCGCGGCACTCGTTGGCGACCGTCGTCCCCTGCGAGAGCAGCACCTGCCGGTCCTTCTGGAGGTGCTCCAGCCGCTCGCGCTCGCCGTCCATGCCGGGGAAGGGGACGCGCGGCGCGATGTGCGTTTCGTACAACTCGCCCAGGCGCTTGCGCTCCGCGGCCGTCGCGGCCCAGGTGGCGCGGTGGACGAAGTCCCGCGCCTTGGGCAGCGCGTGGTGGACGCGGCCCTTGGCCTGGTTCCACTGCGCGACATCCGCCTGCAGGGCGTGGACCTTCTCCTCCATCACCAGCGGGCGGCGGTGCGCCGACTCCATCTCGGCGCGCAGGGCATCGACGCTAAGGCGCAGCGAGTCGATGCCTGACTCTAGCCCGAGGATCGCCTGCCACACCCCGTCCAGGGTTTGCCACGCTTCCGGCGGCACGTCGGCGGGCGCGCACGCCGGCACTAGGCGGGCAGTCACGACGAGGTGGTCGGCGCCCGGCGGGGGCGGCGGCAGCAAGCGCTTCAACTCGGGGTTCGCCCCCCCGAGGCCCGCGAACGACTCGCCGGCGACCTCCCACCCCTCGACCCGCTCGGGCGGGACGCCGGCGGAAATCAGCAAGTCCTCGGCCGTCGGCTGCTCGGTGATGTCGAGGTCGAAGCGCTCGCGGGGAACGCGGAACACGATCTCGGAGCCGGGCGGTAGCGGTTGGGGGTCGTCCACGTCGCGCCTCCCAAACTCGAAGCCGCCTTGCCGGGATTATAGCGGCGACCCGCGGGCGGCGCCGGTCCTACCACGGCCGCTCCATCATGTTCACCAGTTGCCGGGCGATCTGAATCCCCGCCGTCTGGATGCCGGTGCTGGTCGATTCGCCCACCTCGGGCAGCACGCGGCCGTAGCCGG
>CAXTPM010000512.1:1291-4313 GCA_964245865.1 uncultured Fimbriiglobus sp.
CGTCGTTCTGACCCGGCCCGCTGCGCGGCAGGAGCGACGGCCGGGCGTGGCCCGAGGCCTCCTCGCCGTAGCCGGAGACGACCATGTAGCCCGCGTTCAGGTCCGGCGGCGGGGGCGGGGGGGCTTCGACGCTCGCGTCGAACGGGTTCTCGACCTGCCCCGGCGGCGGCAGCGGCCGGGCGTAGGCGAGGCTGCGACCCGTGCGCAGGTCGCGCCACACCACCTGGCAGGTGATAATCACGTCGTACTCGCGCACGAAGTTCAACAAGTTGCGGTTCTGCGGGGCTTTCTGGATGTTGATGACCGTGCCGACGAGTTCGGTGTCGGCGCGGCTCGGGTCGGAGCACACCCGCAGGGGACTCTTGCGCGTGTTGATCTCGCGCACGATTTCTTCTGTGATCTGCACCTCGACGCCGCGGAACGGGCCGCTGTGGAACACGGGGTTCTTGAACACCGGCACCGACACGGTGCGGATCGTCGGGTCGAACGGGGCTTCGGTGCTGTAGCCGGCGAGCTTGAAGTTGCCGCCGCTCTGGCACCCCAACAGCAGGCCCAAGAGTGAGGCGGCGGCGACGGACGCCGCGAGTGTCTGGCGCCGCATGGCACCCTCCGGGAGTGGGTTAGCGAGGCGGGGTGCTGGGCGCGGGGCTTGCGGGCGCGGCGTCCGGCCCCATGCCCGGCGCGTAGGGGCCGTCGGCCTGCGGGTGGCGGGTGAGGTCGGCGGTGGTCATCACCTCCGGCTCCTCGAAGCCGAAGAACCCCTCGACCTGCTTGCGGGCACGCCCCAGGGGGCTGAGCGCCGGCTTACCGGCGGTGCGGTCGGCCTCGGCCTGCTTCTTCAGCACCTCTAGCGCCGCCATGCGCTCCTTGGCGAACTCCGCCGGGCGGGTGCCGGGGTGCTGCCGGGCCACCAGGTCGTAGTAGAAGTAGGCGCTCTGCGGGTGGCTGGTGCGCTCGTAGTATTTGGCCTGTTCGATGTACTTCATCGCCAACTGGTGCCGGACTTCGGCCTTGCGGTTGCTCATCTCGGCCGACTTCGCCGGGTCGGTGGCGTAGCCCGGCACGGTGGCCTGCGCGTGGTGGATGAGGGCCAGGGCTTCGGACGCCTTGGTGCTGTCGTAGTCCGGGCCGCCGGTGGCGTTGTTCTTGGCGACGATGGCCAAGTCGAGCGCGAGCGGGCGGAGTTTGGAGTCCTTGTGCTGGTCGATCAGTTGGCTCAGGAACAGGTCGGCCTCGTCGTAGTGGCCGCGGTAGAAGTGCACGTAGCCGAGCCAGAACAAGGCGCGATCCGCGTTGGGGCCGACGCCGTCGTTGAGCTGCACGTTGTCGAGTACGCGCAGCGCCTCGCCCTCGGTGTCGATCCAGGGCCTCGACTTGTCGGTGAAGTTCACGAACGTCGGCGGCTGCAAGTACCACGGTTGCAGTGTGTTGTTCTGGGCCTGCTCGATTTCCTTCAAGGTTCCGGCTTCGAGCCAGGTGTAGGCGATGGCGTACATCTGGGCGCAACTGCGCTCCCGGTACGCGCCGTAGGGGAAGTCTTGCAGCAGCCGGTGGTAGGTCGCCGCGGCGTCGGGGAGTTGCCCGAGTTCGCGCCGGCACTCGGCCTCCAGGTAGCGCGCCTTCTCCGCGAGGGTGGTCGGGTTGTGCGTGTTGTCGGCAAGGTCGCCGAAAATTGGCCTCGCCGCGCGGTAGTCCTTGGCCTCGAACAGCCGCTCGGCGTCGGCCATCTTGGCCTGCGCATCGGGGTCGTTGTAACTGCTGGTGATGAGGCCGCGCAGCGTCTGGTGGGCGCTGTCGCGGGCCTTGCCCAGCCCCTGGCAGCCGGCGCCGGCGCCCAGCGCGAGCGCCGCCGTGATTCGCGTGAGTCGGCGGCAGTCAAGCGGCATAAGTCGGCCCCGGCACCGGCTGGGTGGTTTCGAGTGCGGGCAATATCACGGTTGAGGGCGCGGGGCAAGTACAATTGCCGGGGGGCAAAACCCCGGTGACGTGAGCCGGGCTGGCGCCTTTTCCAGTCCCCTCCCCCCTTGAGGGGGAGGGCTAGGGTGGGGGGGGCAGGCCAAGAAGAACAGACTCCAATCCGCTTCAGGCTCCCTCCGACTTGAGCCTGCCAACCCCCCACCCTAGCCCTCCCCCTCAAGGGGGGAGGGGACTGGAAGATTGTCCCATGCGCGACCTCGCCGACCTCCGCAAGACCTACGCCCTTGCCGGCCTCTCCGAAGCGGACGCGGGCACCGACCCCCTCGCCCTGTTCGAGCGCTGGATCGGCGAGGCGCTCGAGGCCGGTGTGCCCGAACCGAACGCGATGACCCTCGCCACCGCCAACGCGCTCGGCGAAGTCACCGGCCGCGTGGTGCTCGTCGCCGGCTAAAGCCTGATCGCCGGAGGCTGGATCGGCCGAAGGCGTGAATCATGCGACAAACCAACCGCCTGGACCACGATCCCGGATCATGGTCCAGGCGGCGTCACCCTTCCTCCGGGATGTCCCAATTCTCGCCCCAGCGGTCGAGGAAGGTGATGTCCCGGAGCGGGCCGCGGCCGACCGGCCCGAAGCGTCCCATCGGGTAGCCGATGGGCAGGATGGCGTAGGAATGCACGCCGGGCGGCAGGCCGAGCGCCGCCTCCGCTTCCTTTTCGTAGAGCAGGTGCCGCGTCGTCAGCGTCGAGCCGAGGCCGAGCTCCCGCGCCGCCAGCAGCATGTTCTGCACCGCCGGATAGATCGAGGCACCGGACCACCGCGTCGGCGTCTCCTCGGCGATGCAGGCGACGATCCAGACCGGCGCCTCGTGGAAATGATCGGTCAGGTACTCGACGGCGGCGTGCTGCCTGGCATAGCGCTCGGCATTGGTGCCGGGCGGCGGCGCGATGCTGCTGTAGCGCGGCCCGATCACCTCGTCATAGGCGCGCTTGTACCAGACCTGCACCGCCTGCTTGATCGCCGGATCCTTCACCACCAGGAAGCGCCAGCGCTGCGTATTGCCGCCATTCGCCGCCGAGGCGCCGGCGCGTAGGATCTTGGCGATCA
>CAXTPM010000513.1:0-4308 GCA_964245865.1 uncultured Fimbriiglobus sp.
TGACTTTCTTGCCCAGCGTCTCCGCGACCCGGTCGGCCCCGAGCAGCCCCCCGAGCGCCATCGCCGCCGCGACGGCCGGGCAGCCCCAGCGGGGGTCGAGGTCCGGGGTTGCCACCAGCAGCGCCGCCATCTTCGGCGCGTCGTTCAGCCCCCTGGCGAAACTGGCGGCGCCGGTGCTCAGGTAGTGCAGGGCGTCGAGCGCCGGCGTGCGGCAACTCGGCGCCAGGCGCGCGGATCGCAGCACGACGTAGGCCGCGCACCCCAGGATCGCCGCGACGGCCGGGCTGAACAGCAGCGGGTAGACGAAGTTCTTCCCCAGCGCGGCCAAGCGCACCTCCGCGCCCCCGGCCAGCCCCGCGCCGACGAGGGCGCCCACCAGCGCGTGGGTCGTCGAGACTGGGAAGCCGAGGCGCGTGGCCAGGAGACTCGTCGCGGCCGCGCCGGCCGCGACCGAGCCGAGGAACTCGGGCGAGCGGGCCAAGTCGTCCGGCACCAGCCCGCGCCCGCCGAACGTACTCAGGAGTTCCCCGGCGAGCAGGGGTGCGAGCAGCGACCCGGCGAGCGTGGTGGCCGTCCCCCAGTACAGCGCGCGGCGAAGCGTGGTCGTGCCGCTGCCGTAGAGCGAGGCGACGCCCTTGAAGTTGGCGTTCGCGCCGTTGGTGAACGCGACCGCGCCGACCGCCAGAACCAGCAGTACCGTGAGCACGGCAGTCCCCCTACCGGGCGGTGGCGTCTTTCGTCTCCGCCGGGTACTGCTTGAGCGAGGCGTACTCCTTCCACGACCCCTCGTAGAGCCGCACGTTGGGGTACTTGGCGACGTGCCGCAGGTAGAAGCGCAGCAGACTCCCCTCGCGCGAGGTGCCGCAGTAGACGAGGATTTCCTTGTCCGGCGTCAGCCCGGCGGCTTCGAGTTGGGCCTTCACTTGCGCCAGCGGGAGGAACTGGTGCGTGTTGGCCGCGTCCATCAGGCGTGCCCAGTGGAAGCTGATTGCACCAGGAATGTGGCCCTTGCGCAGCCAGATGTCGTCGTCGCCGAGGTACTCGTTCTTGGGGCGCGCATCGACCAGCACCACGCCGGGCCGGCCCTTGCGGGCGAGCACGTCCGCTACGGTTAGGGCAATCTCGGGGTGCCCCGTCTCGGGCAGGGTGCCGGGCGGGTTGCCGAAGTACTCCTGCGTCACCGGCAGCTTTGCCAGTTTCCACGCCGGGAGTCCGCCATCGACGATGCGGATGTCCTCGACGCCGAACTTTTCGAGCACGTAGGCCACCATGCTGGCGCCCAGCACCTCGTCGTTGGGCAGCGCGGCGCCGGTGGCGTAGATCAGGTGCGTGCGGGTGCGATCCACTCCCGCGCGGACGAGCAGCGCCCGAGTCAGGTCGTCGGGGAGGTACTGCACGGGGACGCCGCGGTCGGTGCCGCGCAGGGTGTCGAAGTTCAGGTGGTGGGCGGTCGGCAGGTGGCCGCGGAAGTAGTCCTTGTAGCCGCCGCGCGTGTCGAGTACGACGGGCCTTTTGCCCGGCGGCGCGGCCTCGATGAGCCGCGCGGCCTCGGCGGGCGAGATGATCCCGATCTCTGCCCGCGCGGCGTTCCCGGCCAACAACAGCGCGAGCGCTGCGACGGGGAGCCGGGTGAATCTGGGCATGGGGGCGGTCTCCGCGTGCGAAGTCGGGGGCGTTCCGGCACGGTGAGGCTAGCCGGGGCGGGCGTCGGTGGCCACTCCGCCCGGCGAGACGGCCGCGGGGGCCGACGGGGGCGGGAGCGCGCTTCCACCCTTGTGCGGCGCCTTAGCTCTTGTCCCCTCCCCCCTTTGAGGGGGAGGGCTAGGGTGGGGGGGCCAGGCCCAGTAGGCGGGGGTTAGAGGCGAGTTCGACCTCAGCGGCCCCCGCGAGTCCCCCCCCACCCTAGCCCTCCCCCTCAAAGGGGGGAGGGGACAGGAAGGGAGGCCCGCCCCTCCCGCCGCGCCCTCACCCCGCCGGCCTCGCCAGCGGCGTGCGCGGCGGCGCCGTCGCCCACAGCAGCGCCACCTCGTCGGCCGTCAGCCCGAACGCGGCGTTCACCGCGTCCGACGCCCGCCGCTCCAGCAGGTCGGCCTCGGCGGCGAGGGCTTGCAGCGGCAGCACGCTCGCAAAGTGCTCGTCCCGCAGCGCCTTGAGGCCGGCCACACTGAGGGGGTGCTTCTTGCCGCGCAGCTTCCGCACCTCGGCCACCAGCGCGTCGGCCGTCAGGGCAACGGGGTCGGCGAGTGCGCGCGACGGCTTAGCGACGGCGTACTCGGTGCGCAGCCAGTCCAGCACGTCCGCCGCCCCGCGCCGCCGCTCGCCGGTCAGGTCGATGAGCCGCCGCACGCAGACTTCGGCCTCGGATCGCTGGGCGTCGGTGGGGGCGGGGGTGGGGAAGGCGTTCAGGTAGTCCGTGAACAGCCGGAGTGCTTCGTCCTTGCCGTGCTGGGCGGTGCGGTAGGCGTACCACCACGAGATTGGCGCGTTGAGCGACGCCAGCAGCCAGGCGTCGTCAGTGGGGAGAAAGTAGACCGTGTTGTTGCAGAGCGTGCCGGCGGTGTCGAGGCTGTACTTCGCGCTCCAGGTGATGTCCTGGTAGAACAGCTTCGGCTTGTCGAAGCGGTCCCAGTAGGCGCACGCGCGCAGCTCCCACCAGTGCTCGCCCTTGTCCTGGCGCTGGTTCAGTTGCGCCCGGTACTGCTCGAAGTGGGCGAACAGGGCAGGGTATGTTGTGCTGAACAGCGCCTCGGCCTCGGCCGGCGGCTTGCCCGCCCACGGCCACGGGTGGTTGCCGCTGGACTTCATCGCCACCATCCACAGCCCTGCCCACTCCGCGCTCCAGCGGTCCAAGTCCTGCCCCCGCAGGTACGGCCGAAACAGCGCCGCCGACGCCGGGTCGGCCACGACGAGCCGTTCCTTGGCCGCAGTGTCGATCAGGAATGCGTCGTTGAACCCAGTCTTGATGCCGTAGAGCGGCGCTTTAGTAAACTCCTTCAGCGGCACTCCGACGCTACGCAGCTTGGCCATCAGCGCCTCGACGCCCGGCGGTTCGAGGCTCCACGGGCCGGCCCCCAGGCGCGAGCGCGGCACCGCCACGCCCTCACTTTCAATCTGCCGCGCCAGATCATCGACGCGCAGTTGCTCGCGCGGGATGACACAGACGCGCACCTCGCTGGGCGGCGGCGAGTCGTCGGGGCGGCGCACCACCACGATCGAGGGGAACACGTCGGCATCCGGGAAGATTTCCTTGGCGTGCCCGAAATCGACCACCTGCTCGACCCACGCCGACTCGCCGTAATACTTCCGCAGCGGGGCGCCGTACCCGGCCTTGAACCACTTGTTCGTGACGACGTACCCCAGCCGCCCGCCGGGGCGCAGCAGCTTCAGCCCCAACTCGTAGAAGTACACGTACAGGTCGGCCACGCCGTCGAACGTCTCGTAGTGGGCCTCGAGGAACGGCTTGTCGGCCTTGATCCACTCCTGGCGCACATACGGCGGGTTGCCGACCACCGCGTCGAACCCGCCCCCCGCCATGACCTCGGGGAAGCGCTCGCGCCAGGCTTCGAGTGGCGACGGGGGCGCGGCGACGCTGTTACCCTCGACGATGTTGGCGTCGAGCGCGGTCAGCGGCTTGCCCTTCTCGGCCGTCTTGATCCAGCAACTCAACCGGGCGATCTCGACCGCCTCGCCGTTGAGGTCTACGCCGAACAGGTTGCGCGTGAGGATGGTGCGGTTGGGGTCGAACAGCCCCGGCACTTCCCCGAGTGAGCGGCGGTAGCCCTCCGCGGCGCGGTAGCGGGCGAACATCTGGTCGAAGGCTTCCAGCAGGAACGCGCCGGAGCCGCACGCGGGGTCGAGCACGCGCACGGCCTCGAGTTCGCCGACCCAGGCGTCCCAGAACCGGGCGAGGGCGAGGCGCTGCGGGGCGTTGAGCGCGTCGGGGTCGAACGACGCGGGGTCAACCAGAGCCTGCACCGCCGTGCCAGTCGCCGCGGCCGCGTGCCTGCGCCGCAGCGCCTCGAAGCGGTCGGCGAGCACCGGGCCGAGCGTCTCGCCGACGACGTAGCGGGTGACGAACGCCGGGGTGTAGAACGCGCCGTCGCGCTTGCGCTTGCTCGGCGCGCGGGCAGCGGCGGTGGTCGCCTCTTCGGGCGGCAGGTCGGCGCCGGCGTCGCGCCCGAGTTCTTCGAGGTCGGAGATCGACTGCTCGAAGACGTGCCCGAGAATCTCGACATCGACTAACCGCCCCCCCCTCCCCTCCCTAACACGCTGGGCGTCTCGCCGTACTCGTAGGCCGCGAGGTGCCGG
>CAXTPM010000514.1:0-4295 GCA_964245865.1 uncultured Fimbriiglobus sp.
GGCGCAGAAGTGTAATACCCGGCCGGCCCTCCCACCCCCGTAAAACTGCAGGCGTGCCGTCGGTGCTGCCGTCGTCGATCACGACAACCTCTTGATCGGGGTGGGCGTAGGGGGTGTGCGAGAGTCTCCGGAGGACGGCATCGACGGTTCGCTCCTCGTTGTAGACCGGCACGATGACCGTGAGTTTCGGCGCGCGGATCAGATCCATAAAATCTCACGCAAGTCTTACTGTTCCGACCCCGCCAGATACTACTCTCTGCCGCGTCGGCGCCTCGCGCGCAGCCACCACGCCGCCAGCCCGAACGTGGCCGCCACGGGGAGCCACCACCACCAGTA
The DNA here is from genome assembly GCA_964245865.1 of uncultured Fimbriiglobus sp. GTDB lineage: Bacteria > Planctomycetota > Planctomycetia > Gemmatales > Gemmataceae > Fimbriiglobus. The sequence goes on from CAXTPM010000514.1 coordinate 337, forward strand.
GCTCGGCTCGTCGGCGAGTTCCTCCTGAGTGTAGCCCCCGACGATCTCGCCGGCCGTCGCCCGGACCTCGCTGAGCCGCCCCGCCACCCCGGTCGGCGAGCCGCCGCAGTCGCTGTGGAGCCTGAGTTGCCGGACGCGCGCCGTGGTGAACGGGACGCGCTTCACCTCGCGCAACTCGCCCCTGGGGCCGTCGGCGGCGGAACAGACCAGTTCGGCCCTCTCCCGCCGGATGACCAGCCGGCCGGTCTTGGCGACCGTCGGCATGCTCCACGCCTCGTAGCGGGCCGGCTCACCGGGCGCGAGTCCGGGGTGCGTGAACACGACGACGTATTCGTGAACGCCTTGGAGGTTCACGCCCCGCGTCAGCCCCACAGTGCCGGTCGAGTCGGACGACTCGACCGACAGGCCGAGGCTCGCGCCGTACCCGGCCGTGGGGGTCGGCAGGGAGATGACCTCGTAACGCAGGCCGACCTCGAAGTCCCCCGCGAGCTGGAAGTGGGAGTAGTACCCGGCCAGGCTCGCGTCCTTGACCGCCGGGATTTGAATGCGAATCCCATCGCGTTCCGGCACGATCGAGCGGGCGTTGTTGTAACCGTAGCGCGCGAACCACTGGTCGAACATCAGCCCGCGCCGGCCGAGGTCGAGTTCGCGCAGCGGCGGCTTGGGCGTGTCGTCGGCCAGCGCCGGAGCGGATGTGCCGAGCCAGATGGCCAAAAGGACCAGGAGGGTGCGGCGCGTCATGGCAGGTCCACCACCTCGCCGCCGTCGGGGGTGAGCATGGCCGCGACCGCCGCCGGGTCAGCGGTGAAAGAGACTAGGCGGACGCTGCCGTCGCCGAAGGCGAAGTGCACGCCCGAGGGGTGGTTCGACCCCCAGTTCTCCTTGTAGGGGCAGCCCGGCCGAGCCGGCACCAGCCCCAGCCCGCCGCGCGACGTGCCCTTCGACCCGCCCAGGATGTACGGCTCGTCCCAGTGCCAGGTAACGGGAGTGTTGACGACCGGGTCGAACGCCTTCTCGCCGACCAAGACCGTGTTCGATAGCCCGTCGGTGAAATGGACCATGGAATAGCAGACCGGGCGGTTGTCGAACGCCTGGAGGTTGCAGGCGAAGTCGGTCTTGGCCCACGCCAGCCCCCCGCCGGTGTAGGTGCCGAGGTCGTCGTCGGTAATTGGCACCACCGCCTCGGCGGGCCGCCGGGCGGCGCAGCAGTAGACCCCGACCATCGCCGACGGGACGCGCCCCCGGAACGCCGGCTCCTGCTCGACGTACGGCAGGACCGAGTACGCCCAGCTCCCGGACTGGTCGCGCGGGGCGAGCCTCGGGTCGCCCACGCCCCAGGTGTATGTCTGGTTCAGCGGCTTGTCGAACGTCTTCGGGGTAAATGGAACGCCGGCTGAATCGGGGAACATCGACTTGGAGTCCCAGCCGCCGTTGCTGGGGAACACCCTGTTCGCGTCGTGGAACTGGACGAGCGCGAGGCCGACCTGTCTGAGGTTGTTGGCGCAGCTCACCCGCGCCGCAGCAGCCCGGACCTTCTGCACGGCGGGGAGTAGAAGACCGACGAGCACGGACATGATGGCGATCACTGCAAGCAGTTCGACTAGCGAGAACGCGCTGCGTTTTTGCGGATGGGCCATGACGTGTCCGGGTGGATGATCCGGGATATTCCTAGGCAGCTACTGTTAGAGTGTCTGACTCAGGAATGGGGAAGTCAACTCTGAGATCGAAATTGAAGCATGTGCGGGCTGACTTGCCCAAGCAGGTTCCGACCGCTTGGCTTCAAACCGGCTCGCCCCAGTCGCGGAGTGGCCGCATCGATATCTGCCCGGATGGTCGGCAGCACCATTGGCTCATCTAGGCCGACCCAGATGCCAAATATGATACCGACTACCCAGGCAGGGTTCTGAAGCGGGTGCCGACCATCCGGGCAGGAAACTACCGACCACCCAGGCAGGGTTCTGCAGCGGGTGCCGACCATCCGGGCAGGAAACTACCGACCACCCAGGCAGGAAATTGGCATTTAAGTCTTGGCTGGTCAGAGGGTTGCGCCTCTTCAAACAAGATAAACAGTGCTTAAAGAAAGAAACAACAACAAAGGGCCGCCGCGAGTTGTTGCTTTTTTCGGTAGGTCAGGCAGAATTGCCGCATGGCACGTCCGAAGCTCAAACATCCGGCCGATGTTTCGCTGCACCTTACCAGCGGCGCGGACGAACTGAACGTGGCCGAGTTCCCTCTGGCCGTGCTGGGCGAGCGGCCGGCCGGCGTCAAGACGATCGAGTTCTCGGACACGGTCTACGACAGCGGCGCGGGCCAGACCGTCACGCGCAAGCTCACCATCGCCGGCTCCGACCGCTACGGGCTGCCCTGCGCCGGCGACGAGGATGTCCTGGTCGGGATGCTCTACCTGACCAAGGCGGCCAAGTTCCAGAGCCGCACGGTCCACTTCTCCCGCTACCAGCTCATCAAGCTGCTCGGCTGGCCCGACAAGGGGCAGAGCTACGACCGGCTCGACGAGTCGCTCAACCGCTGGCTAACCGTCACGCTCATTTACGACAACGCCTGGTGGGACAAGAAGGCCAGGGCGTGGGCCAACCCGAAGCTGCACATCCTGAGCGAGGCCAACATCTTTAAGGGCGGGCGGCGGCCCCAGGGCGAGTTGCCGCTGTCGTCGTTCACGTGGGGGGAGACGATCTTCGCCAGCTTCGCCGCCCAGAACCTCAAAAGCCTCGACCTCGAGTTCTACTTCCGGCTGACGCTCGCCCCCGCCAAACGCATGTACCGCTTCCTCGACAAGCGGTTCGGCGCGCGGGTGCACGGGGTGTGGAAGTTCAAGCTCGACGAGTTCGCCTGCGAGCACATCGGATTCAGCCGGGGCTACGACAGCGCCCAGCTCAAGCGGAAAATGCGGCCCTCAATCCAGGAACTCGAGGCGAAGGGCTTCCTGCGGCCGATGGGCGACGCCGAGCGGTACTTGAAGGGCCGGCGCCGCGGCGACTGGTCGGTCGTGTTCGAGAAGACGAAGGCCGCGCTGCCGGTCGAGGTCGAGCCCTCCCCCGCGCCGGCGGAAACGCCCGCCGAGCAGGCGCTCGTGGCACGCGGCGTCACGGCCTCGACGGCGGCCGAGCTGGCCGCCGCCCACCCGGCAGACGAGATCGCAGCACGCGTCGAGGTCTTCGACTGGATGCGCGAGAGCGGCGACAAGCGGGTCGCCAAGAACCCGGCCGGGTACCTGGTCCAGTCCATTCGGAACGGGTACCAGCCGCCGAAGGGGTTCGAGCCCCGCGCCGATCGCGAGCGACGCGAACAGACCGCGGCGGAGGCCGACGGGCGGCGGCGGGAGCGGGCGGCCGAGGCGAAGCGCCGCGAGCAGGCCGAAGACGCCAGGCGCGTCGCCGAGCGGGAGCACGTCGCCCGTGTCTTGGCCGCGCTGAGCGAGCCCGCGCGGGCGGAGCTCGAACAGCGCGCGCTCGCGGCCGCCCCCGCCGGGGACCGCGAACGGGCGGAGCACGGCCTGTTCGGCGACTTGATGCGGCGGTTGCTGATCGAGCGGCAAATCCTGGCCGAGCAACCGCTGCCGGGGCCGGACGCGGGCCGGGCGGGCTAGTCGCTGCGGCGCCCGTGCCGCGAGATGCTGGAGTGCCGACGCGCCCGCGTCCTCGCAACGCCGCAACCGGTCGTTCGAGTGAGGCCGCTTGCCCCCAGGAGCCCGAGTCCAAACCTGGCTGACTTCTGTGCCCCAGAGCTGGGTGAGGGCCAACGGTTCGGCTCGCCCGGTGCTCGTCGCGGCGCCTTAATGCAGGATCAAGCCGCCAGTTTTGCAAGCGGCGGCTCGGGCCTGCACCCGTAGTAGTCGCACACCCGCTGCCGCAGTTCGGCGGCCGTGAGCTTCCGGTCCGGCTCGGCGGCGGCCTTCTTGCCGTGGACCCACTTCGCCTCGATCGCGTTCAGCCACGGCGCCT
>CAXTPM010000515.1:0-4286 GCA_964245865.1 uncultured Fimbriiglobus sp.
GCCGCCGGCGGCAGCTTGGCGCGCTTCCCCGCGTTCTTGAGCATCTGCGCGGCTTCCTTGCGCGTTGTCTCGGAGCGCGCCCCGCCGCGCAGCATCACCGCGAGTTCCTCGACGCGCTCGGCGCTCTTGGTCAAGGGCGTGATTGTGGTCGCGGTGCGCTCCCCGTGGGTCGTCTTGCGGATCGCCCAGTGGTGCTCGGCGTAGCTGGCCACTTGTGGTAAGTGCGTGATACAGAGCACTTGGTGCGTCTTCCCGAGCGAGGCGAGTTTCTGGCCGAGTACGTCGCCCAACCGGCCGCCGATGTTGGCGTCGATCTCGTCGAACACCACTAGCGTGCGCACGGGGTCGTGCGCGGCGAGTACCGTTTTGAGTGCCAACAGGGTACGCGAGAGTTCGCCGCCCGAGGCGATCTTCCGCAAGGGGCGCGGCGGCTCGCCGGGGTTGGCCGCGAGCATCAGTTCGAGTTGGTCCAGCCCGCTCGCCGGCAACTCGCCCCCCGCCCCCTCGCCGCCGGCGTCGAGGCACGGGGCGGTTTCCAGCGCGGCACCCAGGCGCGCCGCCGGCATCCCGAGGTCCGCGAGGTGCCGCTCGGCCTGCGCGGCGAGTCTGGCCGCGACGGGGCGGCGGGCCTCGCTCAAGCGCCCGGCGGCGAGTTCCAAGTCGGCCTGCGCGGCGCCTAGCGTCTCGGTGATCGCGTCGAGGTCGTCCTCCTCGCCCTGCAGCCGCTTTTCGAGTGCGGGGAGCGAGTCGTGGTACGCCGCGAGTTCATCGACGCCGCGGCGGTACTTCGCCTGCAGGCGGTCGAGCACGTCGAGGCGTTTTTCGATGCTCATGAGGCGCACCGGGTTCGGCTCGAAGCGGTCCACGAGTTCGCGACAAGTCTCGGCGAGATCGACCACCTCCGGCTTGAGCGCCGCCAGGCGCCGGTGGACATCGCCGAGCGCGGGATGCACGTGCGCCCAGCGCGACGAGTCTTTCAGGAGGCGGCTGAGGATGACGGCCACGGCGCCGTCGTCGTCCACGAGTCGAGTGGCGACTGATCCCGAAAGGGCGGCGAGGGCTTGGGCGTGGACGAGGGTCTCGCGCTCGCGCTCGAGCTGGTCGCGCTCGCCGGATTTGAGCTTCGCGGCGTCGAGTTCGGCGCGCTCGAAGCGCACCAGGGCGAGTTCGCGCTGCCGGGCCGCGCGGGCGTCGGTGAGTTCCCGCCGGCGCGCCCGCAGCCCCCGGACTTCGTGCGCCGCCGTCTGGTAAGCGCGGCGCAACTCGCCGAGGCGCCCGAAGGCGTCCAGCAAGTCGAGTTGGTAGCCGGGTTGCAGGAGCGAGTGGCTCTCGCGCTGGCCGTGGACATCGACCAGGAGTTCGCCGAGTTTCTTGAGGGTGGCGACCGACACCGGCAACTCGTTGACGAGCGCGGAACTGCGGCCGCTGCGGGCGAGGCGGCGCGTGAGCACGAGGTCGTCGTCACTCAGTTCGGTCTGCAGCAACTCCTCGATGGCGATCCGCTGCTCGGCGCGCGGCAGGTCGAAGCGCCCGGTGACGCGGCACTCCTCGACGCCCGAGCGGATGAGGTCCGGCCCGCCGCGCTCCCCTAAGAGCAGGCCGATGGCCCCCAACAGAAGCGACTTGCCCGCCCCCGTCTCGCCGGTCCAGGCGCAGAAGCCCGGCGCGAGTTCGACGCGCACGTCCTCGATCAGCGCCAGGTTCTTGACCGCGAGTTCGCGCAGCATCACCCCGCCCTCGGCACCGGCTCTCAACGTGGACGATTGTATAGACCTAGTCGGCCAGGTACAAGCCCCGCCCGCACTGGCTGCACATGATGAACGCCCCGCTGAGGATGCTGGTGCGCGTCTGCTCGGTGATGGTGGTGCGGCACTGGCTGCACGTGCGCCCCTCGACGGCCGCAAGGGCGTCCGGGCCGTACTGCTTGACCATGCGCAGGTACTGCCCCTTCATGTCGGCGGGTAGTTCGGCCTCGGTCTCTGCGAGCTTGGCCTGGGTGGCCACTTGGTCTTGCTGCATGCGTGCGAGGCGCTCTTGGGCCTCGACGCCGAGTTCGGCGAACTTGGCCTGGGCCTCTTTCCACGCGGCCTCGGCGGCGGGCAGCGCGGCGGTCTTGTCCTCGATACTCGTGATGCCGCTCAGGATGGCGTCTTCGAGGTCGCTCTTATTTTGCGTCGCGGTGGCGATTTCCGTCAGCTTCAGGTCGTACTCTTTTTTCGAGCCGGCATTATTGATATCGGTCTGTAACTTGAGCAAGCGCGTCTCGGTCTGTTTGAGCGTAACCTCGTCCTCTTTCAGTTTGAGTTTGAGGCGCTTCAACTCGTCGTGCGCCGCCTGGTGCGAGAGCTTGGCGGCGTCGAGGGTGGCCTGTTGGATTTTGCGGACGCGGGGGCCGAGGTCGATTTCCTGCTGTAACTCGCGTAGGTGCCGCCGCAGCCGGTGGCACTCCTGCAACAGTTTCGGTGTCGTCCGCGCCATCGCCCCGGCCCCACTTCCTACGATTGAGACAATCTACTGCGGCGGCTTGTTGCCGAAGACATCCAGGAAGCCTTCGAGCTGCCGGCTGCGTACGGGGTGTTGTAACTTCCTGACCGCCTTGGCCTCGATCTGGCGCACGCGCTCGCGCGTCACCTTGAAGATGCGGCCCACTTCTTCGAGTGTATAGGTGTAGCCGTCACCGAGGCCGTAGCGCAGTTTAATAATTTCGCGCTCGCGGTAGGTCAGGGTCCGCAGCACGTTCTCGATTTTATCTTTGAGCATCTCGTTGGTGGCCGCCGCGACGGGACTTTCGATGCTCTCGTCCTCGATGAAGTCGCCGAAGTAGCTGTCCTCCGACTCGCCGACGGGTCGGTCGAGACTGATCGGGTGCTTGCTGATTTTCAGCACGCGCTTCGTCTCCTCGTAGCTGATCCCCGCCGCGGCGGCCGTTTCTTCGATGGTCGGGTCGCGGCCCATTTCCTGCAACAGTTTCTTGGAGACGTTGCGCAGCTTCGACATGGTTTCGATCATGTGCACGGGGATGCGGATCGTGCGCGCCTGGTCGGCGATGGCCCTGGTAATCGCCTGGCGAATCCACCACGTGGCGTAGGTGCTGAACTTGTACCCGCGCCGGTACTCGTACTTATCGACCGCGCGCATCAGCCCGGTGTTGCCCTCTTGAATGAGGTCCAGGAAACTCAACCCCCGGTTGCGGTACTTCTTGGCGATGCTCACCACCAGCCGCAGGTTGCCGCCCGAAAGCTCGCGCTTGGCCTGCTCGTACTCGCCAAAGCGCTGCTTCATGATCGACACGCGCCGGCGCAAACTCGCCGGCTCTTCGAGTGTGATGAGCATCAAGTCCAGCAACTCTTTTTCGAGGTTGCTGCGCTCTTCCTTGGACGCGCTCGATTGGCCGAGGTGGTACGCCTGCGTCTCCAAATCATCCATACGCTGGCTGATTTGCTCCAGCTTCTTCATCAGCGGCTGCACTTTTTGCGTGCGGATCGACAGCTCTTCCACGAGCGTGACGGTCTTGCGCCGCCGGGTCTTCAAGCGCTTGCGGATTAGCTCCTGCTCGTCGGGCGCGGTGCGCTCATCGATTAAACGGTTGAAGTCATCGACGTTCTGCTCCATCAATGGATCGAGCGTGCGCAGGTTGTGCGGCATGCGCTGCTTGATTTTATCTTTTTCGAGGTTCTCGGTTTGCGACACCTTGATAGTGCGGTCGAACGGCAACTCCTCGGTGTGGACGCGCTTTAGCGTCTCGAACACGTTGCGCAGCGCGTAGTCGCACTCGAGCACTTTGCGGCGGAAGCGGCGGCGCGTGACCTCGATTTTCTGCGCGAGGGAAATCTCCTTAGCGCGGTTGAGGAGTGGAATCTCGCCCATTTGGGTGAGGTACATGCGCACCGGATCATCAATATGCCGGCCGTCGCCGTCGGAGTCCTCGACGGGCAACTCGGCGACGAGCGCCTCATCGACCCCGGCCGCGGCGGGCGCGTCGCCCTCGGCCTCGTCGATGACGGTGATGTCGTGCCGCTCCAACTGCTCCAGAATCTCCGCGAGGCGGTCCCCCTCGGAGACCCCCTCGGGCAGCGCGTTGTTCACCTCGTCGAACGTCAGCGAGCCGGTTTGCTTGCCCTTGGCGATGAGCGCCTTGAACCCGTCGTCGTCGATCCAATCCATGATCGTCCTCGCTTCGCTCGGGTGGTTCGCGGATCGAGCATCGTGAAGACCCATACGAGCCACGATGCGCGAGTCACACGCCACGTTCTGTGCCGACTCTGGGCTGTTGCACTGACCGGAGA
>CAXTPM010000516.1:0-2221 GCA_964245865.1 uncultured Fimbriiglobus sp.
TGGGCCGCTACGACGCCGTGACGCTGGCCAGTGTGCGCGAGTACCTGGAACAGTACCCGCTGACCGCGAACACCGTCATCGGCTACGGGCCGCTCGAAACTTTGGCGTGATTGCCCCACTTTCGGCATCCGTCTTGCTTCTATGACGCTCGTCCGCGAGCTTTAACTAGGAGCACCACCAATGGCCAATACGCACAACAGCAAGACCACGACGACCACGACCACCAGCAGCGGCTCGACCGGGGGCCACGACTTTGACGAGACCTACTACAAGTCCCACTACTCGACCCGGCCCTACCTCGTGAAGGGGATGGAGTTCGAGACCGACTACGCCCCGGCGTACCGCTACGGGGTGGAAGTCAGCGGCAAGGGCGACTCGTACAGCGAGTCCACGGTGAAGACCGGCTGGGAGAAAGCCAAGGGTACGTCGCGCCTGAGCTTCGAGCAGGCCGCGCCGGCGATCAAGGACGCCTTCGACCGCGTGATCCAACTCCGCGAGGAGCGCCTCAAGGTCGAGAAGCAGAGCGTCCAGTCCGGCGAGGCGTCGGTTCGCAAGGAAGTCCACACCGAGCACAAGTCGGTGACGGTCCCCGTCGAGCACGACGAACTGGTCATCGAGCGCCGCGCGGTCAACAAGACCGTCGCCGGCGGGCTGACCCACGACGCCGCCGAGACGATCAAGGTGCCGCTCAGCGCCGAGAAAGTCGTCGTGTCGAAAGATACCGTCGTCAAGGAAGAAGTCTCGGTCGGCAAGAAAAAGGTCGCGGGCCAAGAGACCGTCACGGCCGACCTGAAGCGTGAGGAACTCGTGGTCGATCAGGACATGAAGTCGAAGACCACTAGCGCCGACACGGCCAGGAAGAGCAAGTAATTTCCCGACACTGGGATGCACACCGGCCCCGCCGCGACTGAGTTCGCGGCGGGGCTTTTTCGTTGGCACGGTGCGGCGGGGCGGGGGCGTTGTCCCCGTCAGACGCCGCCCCGCCGGACCAGACTCCGCGCCCAGCATGCCCCGAGTCGCGCTCGCCCCGCTCACCGGGTTCTCGGCAGTGGCGGCAGAAACGACCCCCGCGGAAGCCGGCGCGTGAACCGGGCCGGCATTCCCGCAAACGCTGGAATTCGCCGCGGGCAAGTTTCTCAGCAAGTTTTCGCTCGCCGTCGCCTCCCCGGCCGGTTACACTCCACCCCGCACCTTCACCCGAAGCCTCGCGGGTCCACTCATGGCAAGTGCCGCCGTCGATGACGCCCCTCGTAACGCCCACGCCAACGGCAAGCCAGACCCCGTGGTGAACTTCCTCGCGGCCGTGCGCCGCAAGATCGGCACCGTGGTGGTGGGCCAGGACGTGGTGGTCGAGCGGGCGCTGATCGCGCTACTCACCAGCGGGCACCTGCTGCTCGAAGGGGTGCCCGGCCTCGCTAAAACGCTGCTCGTCTCGTGCCTGGCCAAGTCGATCGACCTGGCGTTCGCGCGCATCCAGTTCACCATCGACCTCCTGCCCTCGGACATTTTGGGCGCGGAAATCCTCGACCAACGCAACAACGAGTTCCGCGTCAACAAGGGGCCGGTGTTCACCAACCTGCTTTTGGCCGATGAGATCAACCGCGCCGCGCCGAAGGTGCAGTCGGCACTCCTGGAGGCGATGCAGGAGCGCCGCGTGACCATCGGCAAGGAGGCGTTCAAGCTCCCCGCGCCGTTCCTGGTGATCGCCACGCAAAACCCCGTGGAACAAGCCGGCACGTTCGAGCTGCCCGAGGCGCAGCTCGACCGCTTCATGCTCCGGCACCGCCTGGTCTACCCGACGCGCGACGAGGAGCGCGAGGTGCTGAAGCGCAACCTCGCGCTCGGCGTGAAGAAGGACGAGGCCGGCGCGGTGGCCCGCACCGAGTTCGACGTGCTCGACGACGCCCCGGCCGGGTCGCTGCCGGACCTCGTGGCCGCAATGGAGGCGGTTTCGGCCGTCCATGTCTCGGACACCTTCATCGAGCACGTCATCGACTTGGTGGCCCGCACGCGCTCGCACCCCGATGTCGAACTCGGGGCCAGCCCCCGCGCGGGGATCGCGCTCTTGAAGGCCAGCCGGGCGCGGGCGCTGATTCGGGGCCGGCGCTACGTGGTGCCCGACGACCTGTACGCGCTGGCGCCCGACGTGATCCTGCACCGCGTGCGGCTGAACTACGAGGCGCTCGCCTTTTACGTCTACTCGACCGCCATGCGGTGGCAT
>CAXTPM010000516.1:2231-4283 GCA_964245865.1 uncultured Fimbriiglobus sp.
ACGAGGCGCTCGCCGACGGCAAGACCTCCGAGGGGGTGCTGAAGGAGTTGCTGCACGAGCTGACGCGCGGCGGCAAGCTCACCGCTGCCGCGGGGGGCCGCGCGTGACCGGCGTCCTCCCCACCGCCGATCGGCTCAACGCCCGGCAGTTCCACATCGCCGTCAAGCGCCTCGCCGACTCCCTGAGTTACGGCACCGACCGCTCGCCGTTCCTGGGGTCCGGCATCGAGTACGCCCAGTCGCGCCCCTACCAGTACGGCGACTCGGTGCGCGCGATCGACTGGCGCGTCACGGCCAGAGCGGGGTCGGTGTACGTCAAGGAGTACGAGGCGCCCAAGTCGCTGCCGTGCCACCTGCTGGTCGATACGAGTGCCTCCATGACCGTCGGGAGCACGCCGCGCACCAAGTACGCGCTCGCCGTCCACATCGCCGGCGGCTTGGCGTTCGCGGCGCTCGATCGGGTGAGTCCGGTCGGGGTGCTGGGGGTGGGCGGGCGGGACTTGCGAATCGTGCCGACGCTGTCGCGGGACCAGATTCTCCGCTGGCTGCACCTGCTGCGCACGTTCCGCTACGACGAGCCGACGACGCTATCCCGCCGGGTGGCGGCGCTGGCGCCGAGTCTCGGGGCGCGCTGCCTGATCTTCGTCTTGAGTGACTTGCACGACCCCGGCGCGGTGCCGGCCCTGAAACTGCTGGCGCAGCGGCACGATGTGGTGGTGCTGCAACTGCAAGACCCGGCGGAGCAGGGCGTGGCCGGGGGCGGGTACATCTTGGCGGGCGAGGCCGAGACGGGCCGCGCGATCGTGGGGCGCGCGTCGCGGCAGTTCGGCGACCCCGAGGGGCCGGCGCCGGAACTCAAGCGCGCCGGCGTCGATCACCTGGTGCTGCGCACCGACGAGCCGTTCGCGGCCGAGCTGCGCGGCTTCCTGAAGCGCCGCGGCGACCTCGGCCGGGGGGCGCGCGGATGAGACGCCTTGCCGCCGCGATGGTTCTCTTGTGCGCCGCCAGCGCCGGCGCCGCCGACCCGGTTTCGACCGCGACCGTGGGGATGAGCGCCCGCCTGGACGACCTCGTGATCCCCGGCCCGCCCCTGGAGGCCAAGCCGATCGCCGGGCGCGAGACGGCCCTGGTGGTCCGCGTGGTGCGAACCGACCCGCACGGCACCGCCCACCGCTACACCCTCGAGTGGTACGGCCTCGACCCCGGCGAGTACGACCTGCGCGACGCGCTGCGCCGAACCGACGGCCAGCCGCTGGGTGCGGAGGTGCCAAGGCTGGCCGTGCGCGTCGAGCCGATCCGCCCCGCCGGGCAGGTCGAGCCGAACGCGCTCCCCGCCACCGCGACCCCCGCCATGGGCGGCTACTTCGGCTGGGTGTTCGCCTTCTCGCTGGTGTGGGTGGTCGGGCTACTCGCCCTGGTCGCGTCGTTCTTCTTGCCGCGCCGGCGGGTGCGGGTCGCGGCGCCGCCGAGAGCCGTGTCGCTCGCCGAGCGCTTGCGCCCGCTGGTGAGCGGCGCGGTGGCCGGGACGCTCGCGGTCCCCGAGATGGCCGCGCTCGAGCGCGGGCTGCTCGCGCTCTGGCGTAAACGCCTGGGGCTGGAGTCGGCCGACCCCGAGGTGGCACTGCGCGCGATGCAGTCGCACCCCGACGCCGGGCCGCTGCTGAACCAACTCGAGGCGTGGCTGCACCGCCCGAGGTCGGACGAGCCGGTGGACGTGGCGGCGCTGCTGGCCCCGTACCGCGCGATCCGCGCCGACGAACTCGAAGCCCCCGCGCCGGCGGGACTGGCGGTGCCGCGTGGCTGACTTGGCCGAACTGGTTCCCGGCTTCGCGCGCCGCTGGGTGCTGGTGTTCCTGCTCGCCCCCGCCGCGCTCTTGGTCGTCGCTGCGGGGCGGCGGTGGCTCTTGCCGCGCTCGCGCGTGGTGCTGCCGCTCGACCACAGCGGCCTCAAGTCCGGCCGGCTGACGTGGCTGATGCTCGCCGGCGCGGAGTGCCTGCCGGCGCTCTTGCTGGCGGTCGGCGTCTTGATCCTCGCCGGGCCGCAGACGACCGG
>CAXTPM010000517.1:0-2197 GCA_964245865.1 uncultured Fimbriiglobus sp.
GCCGCCTCGGCGCGCACGGGGCGGGGACGACGACGATCGGCGGGGGGCAGGGGACATAATCGATCATCACCGGCGGCGGGCAGACGACCAACGGTGGGCGGGCGCAAGCAACGGCCGGCGCGGCGACCGGCCCGGCCGCGACGGGCGCCGGCGGCGGGGCGGGGGGGGCCGGGGGCAACTCGCCCAGCAACTTGGCGCACCGCGCGGCCACGTCCCCCCGGCCGGCGAGTTGCGGCAGCGCCCGCCACAGGCTCGCCAACCCGGCGACGGCGGGGCGCGACTCACCCAGAGTGTCGGGTTCGAGCGCGGCCAGGATCGCCTCGGTGCGGGCGAGCCGGCACTCGACCCGCCACTGCGCTTGGCCCTCGTCGGGGGTGGGGTACTGGTACGTCCCGCCCGGCTGCGGTACCGGCAGTCCAGGCCCAACCCGCTTCCAGTACGCTACGTCCTCGGCCAGCAGCCGCGCCAGGTCCGGCCGAACCTCCGCGCCGCCGGCTCGGGCGAGGGCGCGGATCGCCCGGCTGTGGACGCGCCAAAGCTTGTCGTCGGAGACGACAATCCGCAGCGTTGGCAGCGCCGCCGGCCCGGCTCTTTCCAAGAGGTCGAGTAGCAGAGGTTGGAACTCCTCGGGATGAGTTTGAAGCAGTCGAGCGGCCACGGCCGCAAGCATGTCGGCGTCCCCGGCGGCGAGTGCGGCCGAAAAGGTCGCCCGTGCCCGCGCCACCTCGCTGACCTGCCGGCGCAGGTCGGCCTCGGGCATACTACTTCCCCCCAGGGTGTAGGGGCCGGGGTTGCCCTGCCACTGACCGTAAGTGCCCACCCGCCCCGCCTCGATCTGCACCAAGGACGCTTCGAGCCAACGGGCGGCGGGCCGGTAGGCCGCGACACCGGGCCGGCCGGGCGCAGTTCGCCGGACGAGGAAGAGCACGGTACGGACTCCCGACTCCCGGTTCGGCACGGGGTCGAGGTACGGGAACTGAGCCTCCCGGCCTACCCCCGCGAGGCGCCAGATGTTCGGCCCCAGGGCGCGGGCGGACACCTTGATGTGGGGCAGCTCGACGGCGCTCCCGTCTCCCCAAAGCAAGTCGGGGAGTTCGATCGTCTCGCCCGGCTTCAGGTCGCCCGCCCACGACTCGATGATCTCCACCGTGTCCGGCGACTTGGCGAACGCCACCACGACGTGCGTGGCGTCCCAAGCGCATCGGTGGGGGTCGAAGGGCGCCGTGTACCCCGCAGTGGTGCCGGCCGGGAGTGCCGCCAGGACGAACATCGGCAGCAGCAGTAGCAGGGGCTTCATAGGCGCGCCTCCGGGTTCGATCGACGCGCGATCCTACCCTGCCGGCTGCGCCGCCGTCCAGCCCGCCCGCCGCGCGGTACAATGTCGCCACCCCGCCCCCGGAGGCCCGCCTGTGACCCGCCGCCCCCTCGTCGTCGCCGCCGCGTTTCTCATCCTCGCGCTAGTCGCCCCCGCCGGGGCGCAACCCAAACCAGCCGACGACTTGGCCAAGCGCCTCGTCGGCACCTGGGTGCTCGTCGGCACGCCGGACAGTATCGGCGAAGTCCCAGAGTCCGGCGGTCGATTGAAGTTCTTCACCGGCCGGCACTGGTGTGTCACCGAGGCCGACCCCGACACCGGCAAAGTCGTGCGGCACTTCGGCGGCACCTACACCCTGCGCGGCGACACCTACGTCGAGACGGTCAAGTACGGCGCCGCCGGGGTCGATCCGGCCGCGCAGCAGGTGTTCCGCTTCAGGGTCAAAGTCGAGGGCGACACCTACACGCAGACGGCGCTCAACGGCGACAACCCGTTCACGGAAGTTTGGAAGCGGGCGAAGTGAGGGCAGACGCAGTGGACGCTGAACCGGCCACGTTCTTCCCGCCGGGTGCTCTCGGCTTGCCGCCGGGCGACGGCGACGCCAACGAGTGGATCGGCTACCGCCTCGCCAAGTTCGGCGAACGGCCGCTGTGGCCGGCCGCGCCCGGCGCCCCGCTCACGCTGCGGCTCCTCGTGTTGCCGTTCCGCTCCCCACGCCAAGTAGTGCGGGCCGAGCGGCGGGGCGGATCGTGGGGGCTGTCGGGAGCATCGCAGGCACTCGGAAGGGCCATCGTTCACACCGGGCCGCGCCGTCCGCCGTGGTGGCGCGCACAACGCCTCAACTTCGCAGTAGCGCGCCTGGGCTTCTGGGACTTGCCGCCG
>CAXTPM010000517.1:2207-4259 GCA_964245865.1 uncultured Fimbriiglobus sp.
GGCGATTTACGAGGCAAAGACGGCGTGACCTACATCCTCGAAGGCGCCGAGGCCGGGCGCTACCACGCGGTACATCGGTGGTGCCCCGAAGACGCCGCGTTCCACGAACTGGCTGACTGTCTACTCGGCAGGCCACGACGGAGTTGGTGGAACGGGCCGTTTCGGATGTGAGCGCGCCACCGTCCCGCGCCCTACCGCTCCCCCGCCTCCAGCGTGAACTCGTCGCGGAACCAAAAAGCGGCGGGCCAGTCCAACTGGCCCGCCGCCAACGCTAACCGTACTCGCCGCGTACTACCCCCTCCGCGCGAACACTAGCACGCTGTACGGCCCGAGGTCAACAATCCCCCGCGCCGCCTGGCCGTCGTACACGCCCGGCATGGCAAACGCATCGCCGCTGGCGTAGTTGCCGAACTGCTCGCTGTAGCCGCTCCAGTCGGAGTTGAACACCAAGTCCCACTTCCCGGCCGCGGGGAAGCCGACCAAGTACCCAGGGCGCGGCTGGCCGGCGAAGTTGGCGACGACTACCACCTCGTCGCCGCGCTCGCCGCCGGTGGAGCCGCTGTACCACCGGCGGTAGGCGAGCACCTTCGCGTCGTCGTTGGCCTGGATGACTTGCACGTGCTGCCCCGTCAGGCCGCGCGTGAAGCCACCCCGGTTCAGGCGCAGGCGGATCAGGTCGCGGTACAGGCGCACGATGCCGCGGAACTCGGCGCGCTGCTCCCAATGCACCGGCACCGTGTCGCGGAACCACTCGCCTTCGAGGAACTCCTGGCCCTGGAAGAGCATCGGGATGCCGGGCGCGGTGAACATCAGGGCAGCCGCGAGGCACGAGCGCTTCTGGGCGTGCCAGCCGGTCGGGTCTTGCGGGTTGATGTCATACGGAACGCGCGAGCGGCCGTTGGCCACCTCGTCGTGGCTCTCGGAGTAAATCACGCGCTCGAAGGCATCGACGTTGTAGCGGAACGTGATGGCCTGCGCGAGTGCGGTCATCGAGCGGTTCTTGTCGTCGGGCGTGATGACCGCCTCGCGCACCGGGTGCACGAAGTGCGCGTCCCACTGCGCCCCGAACCCCGCGCCGCCGGCCTCGGGGTCGGCGGTCAGTGCGTCGGACTTCTGCAAGTCCTCGGCGATGGTGATCGCGTTGGGGAACTTCGCCCGCACCTCGCGGTTAATGTCCTGCAGCAAACTCCAGCCGTCGGGCAGGTTCGGCTCGGCGTCCGCCCTCACGCTGCGAATATACAGCGTCATGTCCATGCGCAGGCCGTCAACCTTGTAGTCTTCGAGCCACATCAGCGCGTTGTCACGGATGAAGCGGCGCACCTCCTCGCGGCCGTAGTCGGGGCGGGTGTCGCCCCACGGGGTCTCTTTGCGCCAGTCCTGGTAGAAGTAGATGCCCCCGCCGCCGTTCTCGCTCCAGCCGTCGAAGCGCCAGAGATCAAGGTCCGACGGGCCGAAGTGGTTGTACACCACGTCGAGGATCACCGCGAACCCGGCCGCGTGCGCGTCCTTGACGAACTGCTTGAAGGCACTCGGCCCGCCGTAGGCGCTCTCGACGGCGAACATGTGCGCGGGGTTGTAGCCCCACGAGCGGTCCCCCGCGAACTCCGCGATCGGCATCACCTGGATCGCGTTCACCCCCAGTGCCTTGAGGTGGTCGAAGCGATCCGCGACACTTTGCAGTTGCGCCGGGAAGGCGTCGTAGGGGTCGTGGTCGTTGAACGTGCCGACGTGCAGCTCGTAGATCACCATCTCGTTCCACGCGGGACTCTTGAACTCCGGCCCCCAGTCGAACGCAGGGTCGTGGACCACTCCGTTGCCGACCGAGTTCGTCACCTCGCGCGCGTAGGGGTCGATTTTAGTCACCACCCCGTCGGCGGTAGTGATCGCGTAGCGGTACTCGTCGCCGACTTTGGCGTCGGCGAGGTCGGCCGACCAGTGTCCTTGGCCCTCCGGCGCGAGCGGGTGCGTGCCGGCGTCGAACTCGTTGAACGTGCCGACCACGCTCACCGCCTTGGCGTGCGGCGCCCAGACCCGGAAACTCACGCCGCTTTC
>CAXTPM010000518.1:0-336 GCA_964245865.1 uncultured Fimbriiglobus sp.
TCGGCCGGCCGCTGCCGATGGCGACCCTGGAGGCCGGCATCCCCCGCGGAGTGCAGAACTTGCGCCCCGGCCCCGGCGCCCTGAGCGACGCCTCGCACGCCATCCTCACCACCGACACGGTGATTAAGGTGGCTACCCGCCGCACGCCCGCCGGGCACGCCGTCACCGGCTTCGCCAAGGGCGCGGCGATGATCGGCCCGAACCTCGCCACCATGCTCGGGTTCGTGGCGAGTGACGCGCCGGTGTCGCCCGGCGACCTCACCGACTGCCTGAAATCGGCCGCGAAGGCGAGTTTCAACTGCGTCTCGGTCGAGGGGCACACGAGCACCAACGACA
>CAXTPM010000518.1:346-1418 GCA_964245865.1 uncultured Fimbriiglobus sp.
CGGCCCGCCGCTGACCGGGACCGGGCTAGCCGAGTTCGCCGCCGCCCTCACCGCCGTGTGCGCCGAGTTGGCCAGGGCCATCGCGTCCGACGCCGAGGGGGCGACGCACCTGCTCACGCTCACCGTCGAGGGCACCCCCACCGACGACGACGCGCACCGTGTGGCCAAGACCGTGGCCGAAAGCGCGCTGGTCAAGACCGCCATTTACGGCGCCGACCCCAACTGGGGCCGCATCGTCAGTGCGGCCGGGTACGCCGGGGTGCCGTTCCGCGAGGCCGAGGCGTCGCTGTGGCTCGGCGACTACCTCGTGTACGAGCGCGGGGTGCCGTCGCCGATGGACCTGACACCGGTGTCGGGCTACCTCCGGGACCACCGCGAGTTGACCGCGCGGCTAGTGCTGGGGACCGGGCCGGGGCGCTGCGTGTTCTACACCTGCGACCTGACGACGGAGTACGTCAAGCTGAACGCCGACTACACGACTTAACACGACGGACTTCGACTGCCGCATGACGCCGTTCCTGGAACTCGCCGACCTCACCCGCCGCTTCGGGGCGTTCGAGGCGCTGCGCGGGGTGTGTGTGACACTCAAGCCGGGGTGCGCGGGGCTGCTGGGGCCGAACGGCGCGGGCAAATCGACGCTGCTCAAGATCATCCTCGGCCTATTGGAGCCGACTTCGGGCACCGGCAGCGTGCTGGGCGAGCCGATCACGCTGCCCAGCGGCCGGGCGAACCCCGCGATGCGCCGGCTGATCGGCTTCATGCCCGAGGCCGACGCGCTGGTGCCCGGCCTCACGGGGCTGGAGTACGTCAGCCTCGCCGGCGAGCTTTACGGCATGCCGCGCGCCCAAGCGGCCCGGCGGGCGCACGAGGTGCTCGGCTACCTGGGGCTGGACGAAGCGCGCTACCGCAACGTCACGGGCTACAGTGCCGGCATGAAGCAGCGCGTCAAACTAGCCCAAGCCCTGGTCCACGACCCGCCCGCGCTGCTGCTGGATGAGCCGACTTCGGGCCTCGACCCGGCGGGGCGGGACACCATGCTGAAGCTGGTGCGCGAGTTGGCCACCGATCACGG
>CAXTPM010000518.1:1428-4257 GCA_964245865.1 uncultured Fimbriiglobus sp.
CTCGACGGTGACGCCCGGCCCGGACGCGGTCGCCGCGAGTTGGCGGTCGATCACGGGAAGTCGATTCTGGTGAGCACGCACTTGCTGGCCGACGTGAAGGCGGTGTGCGGCGAGGTGGTCATCGTCGCCGGGGGCGTGGTGCGCCGCTCCGGGCCGGTCGAGGGGCTGGCCTCCGACCGCGCGGGGCGCTACAAGCTGCGCCTGGACGGCGACCCGGCGGGCTACCTCGCCGGCTTGACATCCGGGGGGGCGACGGTGGTGTCGAGTGACGGGCCGACGCTGCGGGTGCAGGTGGGGGCCGACTGGCCGAACTGGCGGTTCTTCGAGTTGGCCGCGTCGAACGCCGTCGTGATTCGCAGCCTGGTGCGCGACCCCGAGTCGCTGGAGGAGTTGTTCTTGCGCAGCGTGGGGCCGGCGTCGTGACGCCGACGGAGAGTCTGCTGCGCTACCGGCCCTGGACGGGCACGCTACGCCCGCCGGTGTTCGGGGCGTGGGCGCTGGCGCGCGTCTCGCTCGTGCTCCTCATGCGGCGCAAGCTGTTCTGGCTGCTGTACGCGCTCGCCGGGCTGATCTTCTTTTTCTTCTTCTACGGCCAGTACCTCATCGTCTGGGTGCGCCAGCAGACCGAGGGGCAGTCGGTGCCGGTGCTGGGGGTGCCGGTGAAGATCGGCGAAATCCTGAAGTTCCTCGACCGCCTGGGGCTGGACGGCTCGGCGCACACCTTCGGCAACTTCGTCTGGTTCCAGGGCTACATCTCGATGATCGTGCTCGCACTCGCCGGGTCGGTGCTGGTGGGGAACGACTTCCAGTACAAGAGCCTGTCGTTCTACCTCGCCAAGCCGATCGGCCGGGGGCACTACATCCTGGGCAAGTGCCTGGGCGTCGGGCTGTTCGTGCACCTGCTCACCACGGTGCCGGCGTTCGTCCTGTGGATTCAGGCGGGGTTGCTGTACGACTGGCGGAGCTACTACCTCGGACACCTGCGCGAACTCGTCGGGCTAGTCGGCTACGGCACAGTCCTGGCCGTCACGCTCTCGCTGCTCTTGATGGCCACGTCGGTGCTCTTGCGGAGGACGGTGCCCTTGGTGATGGCGTGGACGGGCATTTTCGTGCTCGGCCGGATGCTAGGCGGCTTTCTGGTGGAAGGCCAGCGCTTCCACCCCGCGTGGCGGCTGATCGACTTGTGGAACGACTTGTACTTGCTCGGGCTGTGGTGCCTGGGCGCGACCGACCTCGGCCTGCCGGGGACGCAGCCCCCGACGTGGACGGCCGCCCTGGTGGTGCTCGGCGTGACGCTCGGCAGCGCGCAATTCCTCGCTCGAAGGGTGCGCGGCGTGGAGGTGGTGTCTTGAAGCATGGCCCGTTGGGCGTGGACCGTGGACCGTTGAAACCAGGGCCGTTCGCAATGTCTTCAACGGACCACGCGCCACGGTCCACAGACCACGCACTCCTCCGCTTCGAGGCGGTGTCGAAGTGGTACGGGCCGGTGCTCGCGCTCAACCAGGTCTGGTTCCCGCTCTCGCCGGGGGTGACGGGGTTAGTCGGGGCGAACGGCGCCGGCAAATCGACGCTGATTCAGCTCGCCACGGGGCAAATCCGGCCGAGCCTGGGGCGCGTGACGGTCGGCGGACTCGATGCGTCGGACTGGCGCGCCCGGCGATTGGTGGGCTACTGCCCGGACCACGACGCGTTCTACGAAGACCTCACCGGGCGCGAATTCGTCCGCACGGTGGCGCGCCTCAGCGGCTACCCGCGCGACTTCGCCCACAGCCGGGCCGACGAGGTGCTCGACCTCGTGGGGCTGGACGAGCGGGTGGACCGCAAAGTCGGCGGCTACTCGAAGGGGATGCGCCAGCGCGTCAAGCTCGCGCAAGCCTTGCTGAGTGACCCGCCCTTACTCATCCTCGACGAGCCGCTTTCGGGCGTGGACCCCGTGGGGCGGCGCGAACTCGTGGGCCTCTTGAAGCGCCTCGCCGCCGACGGCAAGGCGGTGCTGGTGTCGAGCCACGAACTCGAAGAACTGGAGAAGTTCACCGACGAGGTGATCGTGCTGGCGCGCGGCCGCATCGCCGACCGGGGCACCGTACCCGCGATCCGCGACCGGCTGGACCACTTCCCTCTCAGCTTGCGCGTCGAAGTGGACCGTCCGCACGAGTTGGCCCGGCGGCTGTTCGGCGGCGACTTCCCCGAGTTACTCGGCTGCGACCTCGACGTGACGAACTCCTCAGTCGTGGTGCGGGTGCGCTCGGCGGCGCAGTTCGCCGAGAAGCTCGGCCGCGTAGTGGCCGAGGGGCGGTACGAGGTGCGGAGCTTGGAACCGCTGGACGACTCGGCGCACGCGGTGTTGGGGTATTTGCTCGGCGGCGGGGGCAAGACGTGAGTGCTTCAGCGTGGCAGCGCGAATCATGGCACTTTAACCGCCCCTCGGTTCCAGTCCCCTCCCCCCTCCGAGGGGGAGGGCTAGGGTGGGGGGGACTCGCCGAGGACGATCCAGTCGAACCTGCTTCCAGCTCACTCCTACTGTGCCAGTGCCCCCCCACCCTAGCCCTCCCCCTCGGAGGGGGGAGGGGACCAGAAGGGACAGTGGCGTCATGACACCCACACTCGTACCCGTTGAGCCGTCGCCGGCCCGCGCGTTCGCCGCGCTGGTGGGCCTCGCGCTGCGCCGGCAGTGGCGCGTGCGGCAAATCGGCGTCGTCGCGCTCTGCCTGCTCGCACTGCTAACGGTCGTGGTGGCCGTCATGAGCTACGGCCCGGCGGGGTGGGGGCTGGGCAACCGCTTCTCGTTCTTCTGGCAGCGGCGCGTCGAGCGCATCCCCGTTCTCATGG
>CAXTPM010000519.1:0-4234 GCA_964245865.1 uncultured Fimbriiglobus sp.
TGAACAGCTACCCGCCCGCGCCGAGCGGCCCGCGCAGCAAGCCCGCCGTCAACGCCAACACCACCGGCTACGCCCGCGCCGCGCTCGTGAGCGGCGAAGTGGTCGAGCGCGACCAGGCCACCCCGCGCCCCGGCGTGAAGGTAATCTTCACCAACGACGCCAAGCAACGCATCGAGACGACCGCCGACGCCGGGGGCCAGTTCGACGCCGACCTGCCGGCGGGCGAGTGGCACGTCTACCTGGGCACCGGCACCGGCAAGGCGCTCTTCTACAAGACCGTTACCGTCGGCGACGCGGCTAAGAACCTGGTGCTCGTCAGCAAGTAGTGTTCAGTGGTCGGTGGTCAGTAAAAACCAGAGGGGGCCGGCACGATCAACCCGCGCCGGCCCCCTCTGGTTTTTGCTTTAACTGTTCACCGACCACCACTAGTGCCGGGTCGTGATGTAGCCGCGCAGGCTGGCCCCGACCGCGCCGCGGGGGGTGTGGAACTCCATGCGCTCGAGGTCCGCGTGGCGGCTGACCAGGTACACCGCGTCGCCCGGCGCGGCGGCGTGGTCGCGGCCGAAGGTGTGGTCCCACACGCCCGTGTCAACGAGTACCCAGTCGAACCACTGCCGGACTTGGGCGAGCAGGCGCGGCAGTTCGCGCGCCAGCAGGCTCGGGTCGGCGTGGTCGAGGTGGCTCATGGGTGTGCCGCCCGCGATCACGTGAAGGCCGGGCACGGGGGTAGTCTGCACCGCCCACGCCAAGGGCACCGACTGGGTGAGCACGTCGCCCAGGCCCGGCGCGTCGCCGACCCCGAGGCGCGCGGCCACGGCCGGGCGGTGCGGGTTGGCGTCTACCACCAGCACCCGCGCCGGCTGCCCCGTGAACGGCTGCTGCGTCAGCGCCACCGCGACGTTCAGGGTCACGGTGGTGGTGCCCGCCGACGGGGTGCCGCCGGTCAGCATCACCGTGCGCTGGCTCGGGGCGTCGAACTGCCGGCGGATTTCGTCGCGCACCGCGCGGTACTCCGCGCTCACTGGGTGGTCCGGGAAGTGGTACGCCACGATCTCGGGCGCCACCCCGCTGGGGATCACTCGCAGGCTGGGCCGGGGGAGCTGGTGGAACGCAACCGAGAGCGCCGGCGACTCGTCCCGCGCCGGCGCCGGGGGGGCGCGGTGCGTGAGCATCACCCCCAGCGGCGCGGGGGTGGCGGAGAGCGGCTGCGGCGCGGCAGCCCTGGGGAGGGGGGGGGCCGGGCGCGGCTGGTGGCGCGGCGAACTCACGACGCCGTCGGGGCCACCGACCTCGACGAAGGGCACCGACTCGGGCTGGTACGACTGCACTGGCGACATCGGCGGCATGGGCGCGGCGCTTTCCGGCTGGGGGGTGTCGGGCCGGCGCGCGATCCCAACACTGGGCGCCTCGGCCGGGCCTTCGGTGATAATGCGAAACATCCGCCCCATGCGCGGGCCTCCGGTGACGGGTCCGTCGAACGCCGAACATCGACTGGGGACTGCTAGGCCGACTGGCGGCGCGACGGCTGCTCGGCGAGTTCGTCTACTTGAGGGATCGGCGTTCCGTCGCCGTCGTCTTGAGCCGCGAGTCCCAGTTGCTCCAGCGCCCCGAGCGCGGCCTCCAGATCGACCGCGCGCCCGCCGCTCGCCTCAGCCAGCGAGAAAGCGAGGCCCGCGGCCTGGTTCAGTACGCGCGGCACCCCGCCGCACGCCGCAGCCAGGGCGTCGCGCGCCTCGCCGCTCAGCACGTTGAGTTTGCGCGCCCGCGCTGCTTTGAGTTGGCCCGTGAGGTACTCCGCCGACTCCTCGGCCGAGAGCGGTTCGAGGATGGCGCGCACCGCCAGGCGCTGGCCGAACCCGGCCAGCCCCGGCCCGGCGAGGCGCGGCCGGAACGTCGGCAGACCCACCAGCACCACGAACAGCCCCTGCGTGGCGCGCGACGCCAAGTTGCCCAGCAGGCGCAACTCTTCGAGGATGGCGTCGCTCAGGTGCTGCGCCTCGTCCAACACCACCACCGTCGGGCCGACCTTCAGTTGCGTCAGCAGGCGATCCGTCACCGCCAGGCGCAACTCGGTCTCCGAGAGTCCCCGGTACGGCGCGTCGAGGTCGAAGAGTAAGGTCTGGAATAAGTCCGACGGGTGAGTAAATCGCGCCGACGGCACGGCGATGCGGGCGACCTCGGGCGGCAGACTTTCGAGGAACTTGAGTGCCACGGTCGTCTTGCCGAGTCCCGGTGCCCCTTCGAGCAGCGCGGCCGGCTCGCGGGAGTCGAACGCCTGGCGCAAAGCGGTCAGCGCCGCCTCACTCCCGGCGTTGGGCACGTAAGCCGCCGTGTCGGGCAGCGGCGAGAACGGCCGAAGCCCGAGGCCGAATCGCGCGAGGTCCATGCCGAGTCCGCCCTCACCCGTGTGCCGCATTCCCCTGGGAAATCTTTCGACGCATCGGAGGCGGCGGCTTCAATCCAACTCGGCGCAAGCCCCAGTCGGGGGCGTGGGTTGCGGCCGCACGGCCGGGCGAAGTGGACTATGAGAAGCGCTTTGGCACGCGGTTTCCGCCTTGCGACCCCACCGGCACAACCGCTATACCAACGCCAAGGCACCCAGACCCAGTCGCCAGGACGGCGCGATCTCGGGTGCCGGACGACACCGCTGCACAGGAGGCAGCCGTTATGGGCATGATGCTCACCTTCGCCGAGGCCGCATGGACGCAGGCCCGGTCGAGTGCGGTCGCCGGCAAGCGCGGCCCCGCCCTGGCGAAACTCGCCCCCCTGTTGCACAGCCCCGACGTGCCGGCGCGATTCCGCCTGTTGGCGCACCGCCTCGCCGCCCGGCTGCACGCCGCCGCCGGCCGGTACAAGGCCTGCCGCAAACACCTGTACAGCGCGTTCCGGCTCGACGGCCGCGCCGCGGAAATCCACTTCGAGATCGGCCAGGCGTTCGAGGCCGACCCCGATGGCTGCGACCGCCGCGCCCGCCGGCGCTTCCGGCTGGCCGTGGAACTCGCCCCCCGCCAGCCGCGCTACCTTGCCGCCCTGGGCCGCGCCGAAGTCCGCCTGAACCGCGTCAAGGCCGGCGTGGCGCTGCTGCGCGAGGCGCGCGACCTCGCCCCCACCGACGCCACCGTGCTGCGCGTGGTGTTCGACGGGCTGATGGACGCCGGCAAACCCGCCGAGGCGCGCGGGCTAGTCGATTCCCTGCGCTTCGCCGCCCAGGCAGACCGCGACTGCGCCCGCCTGGTCGAGACCGGCCGCTTCCGCCTCGGCCAGCAGCGCCGCACGGAGCGAGCGCGACCCCGGCTGCGGCTGGCGCGCACGGGGGGCGGCGAGACTTGGACCAGGGACGCCGGGCACGCGTCGAAAGGGCCGCGGCTGCGGACGTGGAGTTGATACGGGCAGCGGCTCGGCTATCGGCGGGTCGTCCTATTTGCCGCGCCCCAGCAGCCCCAAATACCTCCGCAGAACCGCCGTCCGCCCGACTCCCTCGAACTGCGCCGTCTCGACCCCCTGCGGCCGGATCGCCTCGGTGAGGTAGTAGCGCAGCGCGTCCTTGTCGTCCGACGCGGCCGGGTCGGTGACGACCAGTAAGGCGCGCTCGTGGTTGAGGAACGCCTGCGACACCAGCTGCGCGCGGGCGAGTTGCGCCCCGAGCGCGGCCTCGTAGAGCGGCACCTTCGAGCGGTAGAGCGTTTCGACTGCGTCGGGCACCTGCACTACCAAAGCACTCGGCCCGACGAGTACGCTCGCCTGGCTCATCTGCGCCACTAGGTTGTAGGCGCCCGCGTCCTTGGGCACCGTCGCCGGCGGGGGCGGGGGCGTCTGCAGCGGCGCCAGTGCCTGGCGGTAGTCCCCGGCGAGCCGGGACGCGGCGGCGCGCACCGCCTCGAACCGCGCCGCCGCCGGGGAGCCACCCTGGGCGCGCAGCATCTCCGCGAGCGGCGCGTCGTAGGCCGAGAGGTAGCCGTAGGCGTCTTCGAGCCGCCCGGCGCGCAGTTCGGCCGCGGTCTTCTCCGCCACAGCCGCGAGCAAGTCGGGGCCGAACGCCTCGGGCGGGGTGTCGGCGAACAGCTTCAGCGCCGCGTTGGGCATCCCAGCCTGGATCGCCACGAAGAAGCGCTGCTTCGGGTCGGCGACGGTTTCCAGTTGGGCGGCGCGCGACTGGGTGTCGCGGATCAGTTGCGTCTGAAGCGCGTCGGTCTGGGCGGTGACCACGAGGCGCACGCGGGCCTCGCGCGCGTCG
>CAXTPM010000520.1:0-3137 GCA_964245865.1 uncultured Fimbriiglobus sp.
ACCCTGGCGTCGCGCCCACACTCGGGGCGCTAAGTGGCGCCCCCCACTCGACTTATCAACTCTCGCCCGGATCGGCCAACAGCGCGCACACCATTTCGAGCGCCTCGGTCGCCCCCTCGCCCTCGGCCTCGACCACTAGCTCGGTGCCGGGCATCACCGCCAGCATCAGCAGCGCGGTCATGCTCTTGCAGTCCGCGCGTCTCTCGCCGCTGACGACCGCCATCGAGGCGGCGAAGCCCTGGGCGGCGCGGGCGACGGCCGCGGCCGGGCGCAGGTGCAGCCCGGCGGGGTTGACCACGCGCACGCTGCGCCGGAGGACATCCGCCGTCATGGGTGGCCCCTAGCTCGCCGGGCCGGATTCGACCAGCCGCACCAGTTGCTCCCGCGTGGCGGCGGCGCGCAGCGACTGCACAAAAGCGTCGTTGCCCACGGCGTGGACGACACTTTCCAGCGCGCGCAAGTGCTCCGCCGGGCGGTCCTGCGGCGAGATCAAAAGGAACAGCACGTGCACCGGCTCGCCGTCGATCGAGTCGAAGGCGATGCCCGGCGCGCTGGTCGCCAGGGTGCCGATGAGCTGCGTAACAGCAGTGTGGCGCGTGTGCGGGATGGCGATCCCCCGGCCGATGCCGGTGGAGCCGAGCTGCTCGCGGCGCAGCACCGCGCGGGCGATGTCGTCGAGGTCGGCGCCCGGAAACTGCCCGGCCGCGGCGAGCGACTGGATCATCTCGCGGATGGCCCCCTCGCGCGTGGACGCGCCGAGGCCGGCGGTGAGGGAGTCGGCGACCAGAAAGTTTGCGATCCCCATTTCGTCCGCGTCCCTCGGCCCCACTGGTCCCGCCGCACTCGCTACGCCCGAATCCCCGCCGGCCCGGCGTGCGACGGGTCGCGCCGGTGGTCCTGCGTGCGCTCCTTGTGGTGCACGATCTGGACTTTCACCTTCTCGACCGCCGCGCACATGACACTCATCAACTCGTGCCCCGAGGCGACCGCCACGAAATCGTGCTTGTGCTCGGACTTGCACACGAGTTCGAGTTCGGCCTCAGGGTGCGCGAGATCGACCGTGACTGTAATGTAGGTGAGCCGGGCGTAGTAGTGCAGGAGTTTTTCGGCCTTGCGGCGGATCTCGTCCTGATGGTGCTGGCTCAAGTGCCCGTGGCGGGCGGCGATTTCGACTTGCACGGCGGACTCCTACGCGGTTACTGCGAGTGTCTCAATCCGAGGCGGCCTTCACACGAACTTCATTCTACAGGGCCGCTAAGTGGCCACCAGCGCGAAGTCGGGATTCGGGAACGCCGGGGCGGGAGCGGCCTCACCCCCCGGCCCCGCCCGCCCCCCGCAGAATCCGCACGCGCATCCGCTGCCCGATCCAAAGCTCCTCGCCGCCGGGTTGCAGTTCCACCACGCACTCGACCGTGCGCAGGTCGCTAATCTCGCCCGGTTCGAGCACCATCATGCGGCGCTGCGCCACCCACCGCGCGAGGCTTCGCACCGTGCCGCGCCACGGGGGGCCGCCGGGGCGGTTCTCGTCGCGCACCTCGACCGCCATGCCGGCCTTCACGCGGCCCAGTGCCTCCTGATCGACCTCGGCGCGCACCACGTACGGCCCGGCGGGAGCGAACACCACCGGCGGCACCGGACTACCGGGCGAGACGATCTGCCCGGCGGTGGCTTGGAGCCGCAGAATGGTGCCGTCGGCGGGGGCGCTCAGGGTGCAGTCGGCCACGGTCTTCTGCGCGAGCGCCAGGTCGGCCGCGGCCGTGGCGCGGCGGATGGCGATGCCCCGGCTGCGGAACGTCAGCTCGCTCTCCTGCTTCTTGAAGTCCTCCAGTTGCACCTCCTCGGCGCGGGCCAAATCGGTGAGCGCTTCGATCTCGAACTCGGCCGCCTCGAGTTCGGCCTTGCCCACGCCCGGCGCGGTGGGCGTGACTTTGCCCTGCTCGCGGCGCTGGTCGAGCGCTTTGCGCGCCGCCTGCACCCGAGCCTTCGCCGCCCCGACGCCGGCCTCGCGCGCCCGCACCAGGTCCGGGAAGCGCAGGCCGAGTTGCTTGTTCTGGTCGGCCTCGACCCCGAGCGCGTCGAGCTGGGCCTTCGCCGCGGCGAGCCGCTGTTCGGCGAGACTCGCGTCGAACGTCACGAGTGCCTGCCCGGCCGAGACGGCGGCACCTTCGCGCACCAGCACCGCCGTGACGCGCCCCGGCGAACTCGGTTCCAGGGCGGATACCTGCCCGGCGGCATCGACCCGCCCGGAGCAGTAGACATCGAGTTCCTCGGCCGAGACCGGCGCGGCCTCGCCGCCCCCCTGCGGCCGGAAGTAGTACGCGGTCGCCCCCAGCGACCCCAAGAGGATCAGCCCGCCGAGTACCGGCACGAACCCCGGCGCGCGTCGCCCCGCCATCCGCATCTCCTAACGCATGTTGTGGGCCGGATCGACCCCCTGGATCGACCGCAACGCCATCAGCCCGCTCCCCAGTGCCATCGCCAGCGTGATGACCGCGGCCGCGAGAATCACCAACGGGTGCAGGGCCACCTGGGTGCCGAGGCGGTTGGCGACCTCGACGATGACCAGGGTCATCGGCGCGGCGGTGGCGATGCCGAACACCCCCACCCACAGCGACTGCTCCATCACCGCGAGTTGCAGCCGCCAACTGGGGATGCCCATCGCGCGCATGGTGGCGTACTCCCGCTGGCTCGCGGCCGTGGCGGCGTAGAGCGTCTGGCTGGTGACGACGGCCCCCACCAGGAGTCCCAGGAGTGCCGTGAACCCGACCGCGATGCCGGCCTTGGTGGTGGTCAGCCAGTAGATGCGCGAGCGCAGGCTGAGTTCGTCGGTGGTGAACGCCGACATCTGCGGGTAGCTTTTGAGCCGCGCCGCCACCACCTTGGCGTCGGCGGGGGTGCGCGTGCGGGCCAGGTGGTACGTCACCCCGTTGGGCGGGTCGCGCACCAGCTTGCGCGCGGTCTCGACCGAGCAGAACAGGTACGGCCCGCCGATACTGCGGTAGCCCTCGACCAGCCCGACGACCTTGACGCGGTTGCCGAATACCTCGGCTTGTTCGCCGACGCCCCTGATGCCGAGGCGCCCCAGGTCCGAGCGATCCGCCACCACGCTATTCGCCTCGCGCAGCCTCGCCATGAGG
>CAXTPM010000520.1:3147-4233 GCA_964245865.1 uncultured Fimbriiglobus sp.
GACCGCGCCGAGGCTTCCGGGTTCCAGGCGCGTGCCGACGACGGTAATCACCTCCGGAGTAGCGGGGGCGTCGCGCGAGGTGACGCGCGTCCAGAGCGAGAAGCCGAGGATCGCCGGCTCGACGCGCAACACCTCCGGCTGCGCCTCGACGCGGCCGGCGTAGTGGTCGGGGATCGGCCGGCCGAGGTCCACGCTGCGCACCCCTGGGTAGCCGACCCACAGGTCCGCGCTCGCCTTATCGACCGGCAGCGAGATGGTGCTCAAAAGGCCGATCAGCACGCCGCACTGCACCGCAATGAGAATCGCACTGAACGACACGGCCATGATCGCCGGCAGGAAGCGCTGGCGCTCGTACCAGATGGTCGAGAGGGCGTAGGTCATGAGGGCATGGTAGCAAGAGTGCAGAGTGAAGAGTGCAAAATGCAGAGTGGAAGACGCGGAAGCAGCCCTCGGCTTATGCTTCCGCGTCTTCCACTCTGCATTTTGCACTCTTCACTCTGCACTTCTCACTCAAATCCACACCTTCAGCCGCCCGCGCAGCTTCTCCGGCATCTTCGTGTTGAGCAGCTTGCGCACTTCGTGAGGGTGGTAGCGCGTACTGTAGTGGCCCGCGACGATGAGTTCGTTCTGGAAGCGGTCCTGCCGCTCCGCGAAGTCGTCGAGGTGCATGTGGCCGTAGCGGTGAATTTTGTCGCGGCGGTGATTCGCCCGGATAAAGCTCATCTCGGTGATCAGCACCTTGCAGGTGAAACAGTCCGGGCAGGCGTCCAGGCCGGCTGGGCTGGTGTCGCCCGTGTACGCCACCAGCGGGATGCGCGTCTCGCGCGTGATTGCCACGCCGCTGAGCCGCAGGTCGCGGATTTGCGGCCCCGGCAAGTTCAGGTACTCCTCCTTGAGCTTTTGCCGGCGCTCGTAGACGATGAACCCGCGTGAGGGAATCGTGTGCGTGGTGGCCCAGGCGCGCACGACGTGCTCGCGCGACAGCTCGAACTCCTGGCCCGGCTCGACGGGGATCACCTCGCAGGCCTGCCGGCCCCGGTCGAGCTTCTGGAGGATCAGCATGAAGCGGCGCAAGTCGTCGTAACT
>CAXTPM010000521.1:0-4227 GCA_964245865.1 uncultured Fimbriiglobus sp.
CAGCCGGAACAGTAAATCTTCGCGGAACTGCCCCTCGGCGATCATCTGCTTCAGGTCGCGGTTGGTCGCGCACACCACGCGCACGTCGGCAATCAGGCTCTCGTTGGACCCCACGGGACGGATTTCGCCGCTTTCCAGGAAGCGCAAGAGCTTCACTTGGAGGTGCTTGTCGAGTTCGCCGAGTTCGTCGAGGAACAGCGTGCCGCCGTTGGCGACCTCGAACAGCCCCTTGCGGTCGCGGTCGGCGCCGGTGAACGCGCCCTTTTTGTGGCCGAACAGTTCGGACTCGGCCATGTTCTGCACGACGGCGCCGCAGTTGACCGGCACGAACGGCGCTTCGGCGCGTTTGCTCTTCTTGAACAGCGCCCGCGCCACGACTTCCTTGCCGGTGCCGGTTTCGCCGGTAATCAGCACGCGCGCATCGGTCGGCGCGATCTGGTCGATGAGGTTCTGCACCGGGCGCATGGCCGGGCTGTCGCCGATCATCAGGTTCGGCCCCTCGGCGGCTTGCACGCGGCTTTCCAAGGCCGCGGCCTTGTTCTTGAGACGCTTCTTGTCCATCGAGCGCAAGAGCACCGCCTCGATTTCCGAGAGCTTGCACGGCTTGCGCAGGTAGTCGCACGCGCCCAAGCGCATGGCCTCGACCATGCTGTCCTCGCTGGCGTAGCCGGTCATCATGATCGCCTCGGTGTCGGGGCTGACCTGCTTTAAGCGCTTCAGCACATCAATCCCGGAGAGGCCCGGCATCCGAATGTCGAGGATGGCCACGTCGAACGTCTGCCCGGCCATCGCGGAGAGTGCGCGCTCGCCGTTCGGACAAACCTGGACCTCGTGCCCGAGTCCCGGCAGTTCGGTGCGCATGAACTCCTGCAGGCTCGGCTCGTCGTCCACGAACAGGACGCGGAGCCGGGTGTGGGGGGCGGTGGTCGGGGCCATCGGTCTATCTCCTGCAAGGGCGGTGAGTTCGGCGTGTGCGGGCGGCTAGGCGGCGACGGTCTGGCGGAGTCGGGGCGCCTGCGGCCGGTCGGCGACGCTGTTCGGGGCGGGGTCTTCGAGCGGCAGGCGTACCGTGAAGGTGCTGCCGCGCCCCACGCCGGGGCTGGCGGCGCTGATGCTGCCGCCGTGCTGGTCGATCACTTGGTGGCTGATACTCAAGCCGAGGCCCGTGCCGTTGCCGGTGCGGCTGCGGGTGAAGAACGGCTCGAAGATGTGTTCGAGCGTGTCGGGCGTCATGCCGCAGCCGGTGTCGCGGAAGCTCAGTTCGGCCGCGCCGTTGCGGCTGGCGAGTTCGACTGTGAGTTCGCCGCCGTCGTCCATGCTGTCGAGAGCGTTGACCACCAGGTTCAGCACCACCCCCTTCAGGTCGGTCACGCTCACGGGCGCGACCACGCTCCCCGTGGGCGGCGCGGTGATGCGCTTGTTGCGGGCGTTGGGCAGCACCTTGGCCACGTCGATCACGTCGCTCAGGATTTTCGAGAGGTCGGCCGGCTCGCGCTTGCCTCCGCTCCGGCTGAAGTCGAGCAGCTTCTGGGTGATCGTCTTGCACCGCTGCGACTCGTCCTGGATCATTTTCAGGTACTTTTCCGCCACCTCGACATCCTGCGGCCGGCGGTTCGGCCCCGCCAAATCCGGCAACCGCCGTTCGAGCGCGTCGGCGCAGAACGCAATGCTCGCCAGGGGGTTGTTGATCTCGTGCGACACCCCGGCCGCGAGGAACCCGACGCTCACCAGCCGCTCGCTGCGAACGAGTTGCCGCGTGCGGTCGTTCACCTGGTCTTCAAGTCGGGTGTACACGTCGCGCAGCCGCGCGGCCATGCCGTTGAACTCGCCGGCCAGTTCGCCGAACTCGTCAGGGGCGCTCAGGTGAATCGGCTGGTCGAACTCGCCCTGGTGCAGTCGCCTCACGCCCAGTTGAATCTCCCGAATCGGGGCGAGCACCCACTGGCGGAAGCAGTGCAGCATCGTCAGCACCAGGACGAGCGCCACGGCCGCGGCGCTCCCGGCGAGCAGCATCGCCTTGGTGTGGTTGGCCTCCGATTGCCGGTGGCTCTCGGCGATATCGTCCACGAGCAGGCGGTTCTGCGTGCTGATGTGGGCCTTGAGGTCCGAGTACGCGGTCGCCGCCGCGGGCTGGTCGATCAGCCGGCCGGCCCCCGAGGGCTTGTCGGCCGCGGCGCCCACGGCCTTCGCCGACTCCGCGATGCGCGCGAGTTCCGCGTAGTCGTGCGGCGCGGCGGGAGCGGACTTCACCGCGGCCCGGTAGTCCGCGAGCTTTGCTTCCAAGAGTGCGAGGGTGGCTTTGACGTGCAGGCGCTCGGCGTTCAGGGGGGTGACGGCCTCGACCCCAGGGAGGGCGGGCGGAGTGCGGGTGAGGTTGTGCGCGAGGTCCGCGAGTTCCTGCACGACAGTCAGTTCGCGCAACTTCGACTGCGTCAGCCGCCCCGTGTCGAGGTAGCTGCGCAGGCCGAACAGCGCCGAGGCGAACACCAGCGCTACGCTGAGTGCCAGCAGCGCGAGGCCGAACGCGAGTTTGTGCCGCAGCCGCCAGGTGTGGGCCACGGGGAGCCTCCTTGCCATCGATCCCGGCCAGTCGTTGGCCGGCGCCGCGCCCGAACTCCCCGCCTCGCGGCAAGGGGGGCGGGTCTTCGGCGTCGGGACTCTACCAGAACCTTTTTTCCGCGCGGAGGGCAATATTTACTCCGCCCGCGCACTTTTTACCGGCGGGGCGAGTCCGTATCCTGTCAGGCCGGGGGCCGCAACCCCGACCCGCCCGGCCCGAGGCCCGCCCGTGACCGTAACCCCCGTCGCCGTCGGCGATTACACTTTCGGCGGGCCCGGTTCACTCCTGGGCCTGATCGCCGGGCCGTGCGTCATCGAGTCGCGCGACTTCCTGCTGCGCGTGGCGAGCGACCTCGACCGAATCTGCCGAGCGGCCGGGGTCGAGTTCGTGTTCAAAGCCTCGTTCGACAAGGCCAACCGCACCTCCGGCAAGTCGTTCCGCGGCGTCGGCCTCGACGAGGGGCTGAAGATTCTCGACGAGGTGCGGCGGACCATTGGCCGGCCCGTGACGACCGATGTCCACGAACTCAGTCACGTCGGCCCGGCCGCGGAAGTGTGCGAGGTGCTGCAAATTCCCGCGTTCCTGGCCCGCCAGACGGACTTGATCCTCGCCGCCGGGCGCACGGGGCGGGTCGTGAACGTCAAGAAGGGGCAGTTCATGGCCCCGTGGGACATGAAGAATGTCGTGGCCAAGCTCGCCGAGGTGGGCAACCGCCGCGTCTTGCTCACCGAGCGCGGCACCACGTTCGGCTACGGAATGCTGGTGAACGACTTCCGCGCGATCCCCTGGATGCAACAAACCGGTGCGCCCGTGATCTTTGACGCCACCCACAGCGTACAGACCCCAGGCGGACTGGGCGACCGCACGGGTGGTGATCGCACGATGGTGCCGGTACTCGCCAAGGCGGCGGTGGCGGCGGGGTGCGACGGGCTATTCATCGAGACGCACCCCGACCCGGACAACGCGCCGAGTGACGGGCCGAACATGGTTCCGCTCGCGGAGTTCGGGGCGCTGATCAAAGCGTGCCTGCGAATCCGGGCGGCGGTGGCGGACACGAACTGACGAGCGAAGGGGCCGAGCGCGTGGGCGATTCTGTCGAGATGACCGGGGCGACCGGCGCGGAACTGAGCCGCCGGCCGCGGTACCCCGTGGTGCTAGGCGTGGCGGGCGCGGCCCTGCTTTCGCTCGCCGTGTGGCGCGGCTGCGGCGTGCGCACCGACCGCTACGTGCCGCCGGACGGCGAACTCTCCAAGGGCCGCGCCGAGGAGAACCCTTGGCCCGCGGTCGCCGCCGACCTGCGCCGGGACAACAGCCTTAGCGGCGCGCGGGGGGCACTCGACCGCCTCAAGACCGCGCTGCTGCGCGAGACGCGGCCCGAGTTCCAGCCCGACGCGCTGACCGCCGACGAGGCCAAGACCCTGCGGGCGGCGCTGCGCCTCTCCGACGCCGACTTGGCCGAGGTGCGGGGCAGTACGTCCACCGGACTCGACGCGTTCCACCTCGCCGAGACGTTCTACCTGCGCGACGCGGCGCGGGGGCTGGACGTGGCCGGGCGCCCGGTGGCCGAGCAGGCCCGCGCGGCGCTGGGGTTCGCCTCGCGCCTGATCTTGGACAAGCCGTGGACCGCCCCCGACGGCCGGGGCAACGTGCAACTGCTCCCCCCCGCC
>CAXTPM010000522.1:0-3558 GCA_964245865.1 uncultured Fimbriiglobus sp.
AGATGCGCTCCAGCCCCGGCACCGGCCGCGCGGCGGCAATGGCCAGTTGCGTGGCGGCGGCGATGGTGGCGAGGTCGGGGCCGTTGATGATGATCTCCTGCACGCTTGCTACCCCCTCGGGCAACTTCGTCTCGATTCCCGGAGTGTCGCGCAGCGTCGGGCAGTACTCGGCGTAGGTGCTGGCGAACAGGAACTTGTAGCGGCTCCCGGCCTTCGACCCGCTCGCCGCGACGCCCCCTGGGAACGGCAGGATGACGCCGGGCACGGTCGATGCGGCCTCGGCGGCGACGGTGGCGGCGTCGAGTGCGGCGTCGGGCGTGCGGCCGAAGAACCACAGGTTGCCGCCCATCAGGCCGTCGGAGTAGCCGATGCGGCGCTCGATGACGAACTCGCCACTCAGGATCGGCACGACGTGCACCCGGCGCCCAAATCGCTCGGTCTTGAACTGGTGCCCGTCGCCGAAGTAGCTGAGCTTACGGCCCACGGGGAGCCACGATTCCCCTGTGGAATCGAGCACGCCGAAGCACGCGGTGGTCGGGCAGGTCAGCACGTTCTGGCTGATGCGCTTGAGCAGCGCCAGTTCGAGCCGGGCGACGCGGTCCTTGTGGAAGCGCGGCACGTGGAACTGCAAGACGGCCCCGATTCGGCCGTCGGGCGTTTCCCCTGGGGGCACGAGCCGGTCGAGGCCGGCCTCGCAGTCGCACAGGATCGAGCTACTGGCGTGCCCCGTGGCGGCGCGGACGGCGTGGCCGAGCCACACCGCGTCGCGCGCGGTGACCAGCACCGACGCATAAATGCTGCGGAACGCCTCGGCGTAGGTGTCATCGACCGGGGACAGCATCGTGATTCGTGGCGCGTGGTTCGTGGTACGTTTCCATAGTCTAGGTGCGGGGCGGGGCGGTGGCTCACTCCGATTCGATCCACGAACCACGATTCACGAACCACGCTCATGCCCCGCCCGCCGCTGTGGCCGTTCGCCCTGGTGTTCGTACTGTCGTACACGCAGCCGGCGCTGTACTACTCGAACCAGAACCAATACTTCCTGCACGGCGCCGCGCTCGCCGGGCGGGGCGACCTGGCGCGCGACTGGCTAGCCGGCACGCCGGACCCGGCGCCCTTGTTCACCGCATTTGCCGCACTCTGCGAGGGGTACCTGGGGCACGGGCCGGTCTACCTGGCGATGGGGCTGGCGTGCGGCCTGTACTTTACCGCGCTCGTGAAACTCGCCGACGGTTTCGGCCTCGCCCCGCGCACCCCCGCCGGGTGGCGGCTGCTGGCGGCGCTCGTCACGCTCAGCCACTGCGGTCTTCTGCGCTGGCTGTCGGTGATGGCGTGCGGCGTCGATTACCCGTGGTACTTGCAGAGCGGCGTGGCGAACCAGTACCTTTTGGGGGCGGGCTTGCAGCCGTCGGTGGCCGGGGTGTTCCTGCTGGTCGCCCTCGCCACTTACGCGAACCGTCAGCCGCGGCTGACGGCCCTGGCGCTGGTGCTGGCGGCGACGCTGCACTCGACGTATCTCTTGAGTGCCGCGCTCTTGACCGGGGCGATGATCTTGCGCGACCTGTTCGACTCGCCGCGCCGGGATGTCGCGCGGTTCGCCGTGCTCGTCGCCGTCGGGGTGCTGCCGACGGTGGGGTACGTGGCGTACCTGTTCGACCCGTTCGGCGACCCGGAACTCGCCCGCGCCGCCCAGCGCATTTTGGTGAGCGAGCGCCTGCCGCACCACGGCGAGCCGGCGCGCTTCTTCGACACGGCGGCGAAGGTGCAAGCGGCGGCGATTCTGGTGATGCTGGTGGCGGTGCGGCGGACGCGCTTGGGGCAGGTGCTGGTAATCGCCTCGGCGGGGATGCTCGCGCTGACCGCGCTGCAACTCGTCACCGGCAGCCCGAGTCTGGCGCTGCTGTTCCCGTGGCGCTTGAGTGCGGTGCTGGTGCCGGTGGCCACGCTCGTCGGGGCGGCGCACCTCGCGCGCTGGGCCGAACCCCGGACGGGGTTCGCCAAAGTTGCGGCAACGGTGGTGCTGGCCGTCGCACTCATCGGCGCGGCGCGGGTGCAACTCGCCGGACTCGGCTACCAGGAGAACCCGGCCGAGGCGGGCGTGACCGAGTTCGTGCGCGACAACCGACGGCCGGGCGATGTCGCGCTGCTGCCGACGAAGGTGCCGGAGCAGCCGGCGCGGCTGCGCATCACGTCGGCGTCGTTCGTCCCCGTGAGGCCGGTCAGCAAGCCGTTCTTCGAGCTGCAGTCGTTCCGACTCGCCACGGGCTGCCCGATTTACGTGGACTTCAAGTCGATCCCCTACGCCCCGGCGGATGTCATCGAGTGGCGGCGCCGGGTGGCCGAGTGCGAGCGCTGGTACCCGATGCTCGCGCGCGGCGACGCGGGAGCGACCGGCGAGCTGCGCTCGGCGGGGGTGACGCTGGTCGTGGCCCCGGCGGGCGTGGGCGTGCCGGGGGCGACCCAGGTGTACGCGGACGAGTGGTACGGGGCGTGGCGGCTGGCCGAGTAGGCGACCTCACTTCACCCGCGCCAAGAGCGCCGCCCAGTCCCCGTCGCCGGGGAACTCGACCGCC
Organism: uncultured Fimbriiglobus sp.; assembly: GCA_964245865.1. Lineage (GTDB taxonomy): Bacteria > Planctomycetota > Planctomycetia > Gemmatales > Gemmataceae > Fimbriiglobus. The sequence continues at coordinate 2,574 of CAXTPM010000522.1, forward strand.
ACCGACTCCCCCTTCGCCTCCACCCTGTCCGCCGGGAGCCACTCGCCGGTGCCGGGGTTCATCCGGCGCAGCGTGTACCCCCCCGCCGGCAGCTTGAGCGTGAGGCGCTTGCCGGACGGCAGGTACGCCGCGTACACCTCGCCCGGCTCGGCCAGCACGCGCACGCCGGGTTCGCTGATCCCATCGAGTGGGTCGCACTTCCACCACTCGAACTCGGTCACGAACTTCGCCAGGTACCCGTGCAGCTTCGGCAGGACCATCGAGTCGTCGCCGCGCCCGGTCAGCCAGCCGCCCGCACCCGTGTCGGCGCGCTCGCCGGTGGTCTGGTAGCCGCCGGCGAAGGTCATTTGCCAGGCGAGCTTGCGGCGGCTGTCGGCGTTGCGCGCGGGCGGAACCTTCGCGCCGCCCCACTTGCCGGGGTAGTGGTCCTCGTAGCCGTACTCCTCGTTCACCTGGGGTTTCGGCTTGCCGAGTGCGTCACTTTCGAGGCGGTTCTTGCGCATAAACTCGTAGCCGCCGGAGTCGTCCCACTGCTGGTAGGCGCAGGTGTCGGCCCACTCGGCGGCGCGGAACGGGAAGGTGCCCTTGCCGTGGACGCTCATGAGGTGGCGGTACGGGTCGGTGGCGCGCAGCACGCCGGCGGCGGCGTGTACCCACGCCTCGTCGCGGAACAGGTGCCACTCGTTGGTGATGTTCCACATGACGTTCGAGTATGCTGCAAGTCGCGCGGCCGCATAGCGGTAGTAGTTGGCCTCCGCCTCGCCGAGCGGGACCGGCTTGCCGCCGCCGAACGGATCGACGCCGGGGTCTTGGCCGTCCAGGTGGAAGATCACCGAGACTTGCATTTCCTTGTCGCGCGCGTGCCGCAGCATGCGCTCGGCCTTCTGCCAGAAGGCGACGTTATAGCGCGCGGTGTCGATGCCGGGGGCTTTGACGTTATCGGGCGTCGCGGCGACCCACGGCATCAGGTTGAACTGGAACTTCG
>CAXTPM010000522.1:3568-4220 GCA_964245865.1 uncultured Fimbriiglobus sp.
GCCGCCGGTGGTGCGGCCATTCAGGGCCACGCGGACGCGCGTGATACCGGCGTCGGCGAGGCGGTCGATGGCCCCGTTGATGTCCGCGTCGTCGGCGTGGCCGAGGAGCCAGTACGCCGTGGTGCCGTTGTAGAAGTAGTGCTCGCCGGTGCCGGAAAAGCGGAAGTGGTGCGGGTACTTCGGATCGACTTCGACTAGCCCGCGACGTTTGGAGGGGGTGACACCGAGGGCGCCGGCGTACTTGGCGAGGCCGGGCATGTCCGGGAACTCGGCGGCGAGGGTGTACTCCCCCTCGGCCTTGGGCAGGAACCGGATGCGGTACAGCCCGGTGGCCGCGTCGTCGCAGAAGCCGGTGACAGTCACGGCGTCGCCGCCGGCCTTGGGGGTGAGGGTGCCGATGAACTTGCGGGCGAACGGGTTGGCGACCTGCGGAACGGACTTGGGGTCGAGCCGGATCGAAACTTCGGCGAAGTCGAACAGTTCGACCGCCGGCGAGCTTTGGGCGTAGCCAATGAGCGCCCCGCGCGCGGGGGCGAGCAGCGCGGCGGCGAGGAGCAGGGCGGGGGCGGCGAACAGGAAGGTGCGGGGCACGGTCGATTCTCCGGCGGAAGAGACCTCACCCCCGTCCCCCTCTCCCAAAAGGAGAGGGGGT
>CAXTPM010000523.1:0-4217 GCA_964245865.1 uncultured Fimbriiglobus sp.
GTCGCGCAGAGCCTCCGGGACTTCGACCTGCTTCGCGCGGGCCAACTGGTAGCCCGCCACCCCGCCGGCGAGTGCGGCCGCGAGGGCGAGAACCCAGACGAACACCACGACGCGCACCAGGCTCGACGCCGGCCGGCGCCGCCGGCCCCCGAGTTGGGCGGCGAGTCCGAGCGCGAGGCCGAACACTACCCCGTAGGGGACCGCTGCGGCCAGGGCGCGCCGCCAACTAGGGGGCGCCGCGCCCGGCGGGTGGCCCCACTCGGCCGCGGCGGCGGGGGAGAGCGTACCGAGGGCGCTTTCGAGTAGCGTCAGGGCGATTGCCGACGCGGCGAGCATCAGCAGGACGGCGAGGGCGACTTGGCGCGCCTGAGTCACGGCCGCACCAGCATCGCGTCGCCGTAGCTGTAAAACCGGTAGCCCGCTGCGATCGCCGCCTCATACGCCAGCCGCGTGGCCGCAGTCCCGACGAGGGCCTGCACCAGCAAGAGCAGCGTCGTGCGCGGCAAGTGGAAGTTCGTGACGAGTCCGCTCACCAACTGGAACTCGTACCCCGGCCGGATGAACAGGCTCGTCGGCCCGCAGTAACTCCCCAGGGGTGCCGCCGACTCCAGCGCCCGCGCCGAGGTCGTGCCGACGGCCACCACGCGCTTCCCCGCTTCCCGCGTTTGCCGGGCCAGTTCCACGACGCCCGCCGGCACCTCGCACCACTCCGCGTGCATCGGGTGTTCGGCGGGGTCGCTCTCCACCGAAGCGAACGTGCCGAGGCCGACGTGCAATGTCACGAACGCAGCGCCGACGCCCATGCCCTTGAGCTTATCGAGAAGTTGCGGCGTGAAGTGCAGGCCCGCCGTGGGCGCCGCGACCGACCCTGGGGTGCGGGCGTAGACCGTCTGGTAGCGCTCGCGGTCCCCAACTTTGGCGCGGCCCTTGTTGATGTACGGCGGCAGCGGCGGCTCGCCGAACTTCGCCAGGGACGCAGCCAGACTCTCGCCCGGCTCTAACCCACTCGGGGTGAGCAGCCAGTGCTTCTCCGGCGTGCGCCCCACGAGTGTCAGCGTCACCCCCGTCTCGGTGGCGAACGCCTCGCCGATGTCCGCATAACCCCGTGTCTTGGCCAGCGCCCGCCACACCCGCTTGCCGTCGGCGGGCGGCTCCTCGCCCAGCACCAGGCACTCGAAGCGCCCGCCAGTTCTTGACCGCACCCCCACCAGCCGCGCCGGCGTCACGCGCGTCTCGTTCAGCACCAGCAGGTCGCCGGCACTTAGCCAAGTGGGGAGCGCGTCGAAGCGAGAGTGCGTGAGCCGCGGCGGGTCGCCGGGTTCGACCATCAGCAGCCGCGCGTGGTCGCGCGGCTCGACGGCCGACTGCGCGATTAGGTCCGGCGGCAAGTCGTAGTCGAAGAACAACTCGCCCGACTCGGGGGCGGCGACGCTACTTAAACTCGGCGAGCAGGGCATCGAACGCCTTCTTGTGCTTCTCGACAGTCGCCTTCGGGCCGAGTAGCGTCATGTAGTATTGATTGCCATTGGTGGGCACGACGAACAGCACGTACAACTGGCGGTAGTTCTTCAGCGGCTTGACCTCGGTCGCCATCGGGGACGACTTTTTCTTGTACGTGCCGGCCACATCCTGGTAGGTCGCCTCGTAGGGACCGACCTGGACCTTGCTGGTGGTTTCCGTGCGGCTGGTTTCGAGGAACTTCGCGGTCTGGCGCTCGAGATTCTGCTGGGGCGTCCCCGCGCCGCCCATGAACATGAACAGCGCGAGTTCCGCGTCCTCCGCGTCGCCCTCGGCCTTGGGCAGCTTGTACTGCGCCAGGCGCATCGAGTTCGACGGCGCCTCGGACTTCCACCCGGCGGGCAGCTTGGCTTTCAGTCCCGCGAACTCCACCGACCCGTCCTTGGGGCCGTCGTCGGCGAGGGCGGGGGCGGCGAGCAGGCAGGCGGCAAAGAGTGCGGCGCGCATGGGGCGACTCCGGCGGGGCAGGGGGGCACGACGCGGGCTAGTGTAGCCGCCGAGTGCAAATCAGTCGAGCACCAGCAAGGGCGACGGCGCCCCGGCCAGCGTGGCCACCGCCAGTTCGTCGTCCGGCGGCAGGCGGTACACCCTCTGCAACAGGTCGGCGGCGAGCTTACACAATCGTGCCGGGGTCATGGCTTCGACGGCCTCGTGACGCGGTTTGACGAACAACTGCAGCGGCACCGGCTCGCGCCCCGGCTCGTTGTAGTTCGGCGTCAGCAGCGTCAGCCCCTCGACCCGGTAGGCGCCCGCGCGGGCGAACGACCGCAGCCGGGCTTGCCACAGGGAGTGCGCAGCCGGGTCCGAGTCCGCCGCGGGGCGCTTCGACTCCCACACCACCAGGGGCACACGCTCGCCCGACTCAGCGGCGTCGGCGTCGAACGCACTGAAGATGGCCGCGAATAGTTGGGTCGCCACGCCCGAGCGCCGGGCCGACGGATCAACCCCGAGGTAGCAGACGTAGCCGCCGAACCCGGCCAAGTAGCTGCCGAAGACGAAGCCCAGCACCGCCGAGTCGTCGGCCGAGTCGTGGGGCACGGCGAGGATCAGGTGCCGCCCCGGTTGGTCGGGGCGCTCGGTCGCCTTGGCCTTCACGCTCCGGGCGATCCAGCCCCAGGGGATGCGCTCGTCGGGGTGCTGCGTACTGGTGTACAGTGCCTCGGCGGCGCGCAGGTGGGCCGCAGTCAGGTCGGACGCCTCGCGGCAAACGACGGTCGGTTTCAGGTCCAGAGTCGCCGGCATAAAACACCTACTGACGGGAGTTCGTCCGGGGTATTGTAGCACCGCCGCGCGGCCGTCCCGGCGGTTCGCGCCCGGCGGCGGGGCGAGTCGGGCCGGAACTCCGACGCCGTAACCGCTTGTCAAGACCGGAGTTGCGATGCACCCGCCCGACGACTTGCCGTACCGCTACGCCTACCCGCGCCCGGCCTTGACCTGCGACGTGGCGGTGCTGACTCGCGCGCTGCCCCGGCGGGTGCTCCTGATCCGCCGCAGGCACGACCCGTTCGCCGGGGCGTTCGCGCTGCCCGGCGGGTTCGTCGAGGAGGGCGAAACCCTCGAAGCGGCCGCGCTGCGGGAACTCGCCGAGGAGACCGGCGTGACGGGGGTGCCGGTCGAGCTAGTCACGGTCGCCGGCGACCCTGGGCGCGACCCGCGCGGCTGGACGGTGAGCGTCGTTTACCGCGCGGTCGTGGACGAGTCGGCCGTGACGGTGCGGGCTGGAGACGACGCGGCGGAGGCGGCGTTTTTTGCGCTGGACGACTTGCCGGAGTTGGCGTTCGACCACGGGGAGGTATTAGCGCGCGTGGCGGCGGAAGAGACCTCACCCCCCCGGCCCCCCTCTCCCAAGAGGAGAGGGGGGGGACCGCGCGGCTAGCTTCATCTGCTGGCCCAGCGCCCGAATCACTTCGCCCAGTACGCTTCTCGCCGACTTCTCTTGGGAGAGGGGCCTGGGGGGTGAGGTCTCTTACACCGCGCCGAACGACGCCACAAATCCCACCCCCGCCGCCTCGCCCTCCTCGCGCGCCGCGTCAACGAACAGCCCCGCCGCCGGCACGTCGATCCCGGCGGTGGCGTCGAGCGGCATGACCACGGCGAGGCCGGCCCGGCGTAAATCCAGCGCGGCGAAGTGGCAGCAGATGTTCCGCGCGACGCCGGCCACGACCACCGTACGGACGCCGCTGGCGAGCAGGAACGCGGCGAAGGCGGGGTGCTGGGCGGTAATCGCGTAGGCTTCGGCATCCGGGTCGTAGCCCTTACGCCAAACGGCGTGGGCGCGTCCCACGTCCAGGCCGGGCAGGAACTCGGACCCAGGGGTGCCGATCACGCAGTGCGGCGGGTAGAGATTGTCGCGCTGGCCGTGGAACGAGCAGTGGTCGGCGGGGTGGTAGTCCTGGCTGAAGTCGATGCGGGCGAACGGCTGCGCCAGGAGTCGGTTGAGCGCGGGCACCAGTTCGAGCGCCCCCGGCACCGGCAGTTCGGCGGGGCAGAGGGCGCTGAAGCCGCGCTGGGCGTCCACGACGAGTAGGCTGGTGGTGCGGAAGTCGGTGGGCATGGGCGGCTCGCGTCTGACCCCCTCCCCCCTTGAGGGGGAGGGTTGGGGTGGGGGGTGAGCAGGCTAAAGTAGGAAGAGCTTGAATCGAGTTCGACCCGCTTCGCCCCTGCTAGCTCACCCCCCACCCCAACCCTCCCCCTCAAGG
>CAXTPM010000524.1:0-4196 GCA_964245865.1 uncultured Fimbriiglobus sp.
TGGGGCAGGCCACCGGCAAGACCTCCCAATCCCGCGAGTACGTGCTGACCTACGTCGGCCGGTACAACAAGCCCGAGCAGTACGAGAACATCATTCTGCGCGCCAACGGCGAGGGGGAAATCCTGCGCCTCAAGGATGTCGCGGAGGTGCAACTCGGCTCGGAGTTCTTCGACATCTACTCGGACATCGACGGCCACCCCGCCGCGTCGATCATTCTGAAACAAAGCCCCGGCTCCAACGCCGCCACCGTCATCCAGGAGATCAAGAGCGAGTTGGAGGAACTCAAGAAGTCGTTCCCCGAGAAGATGGACTACGAACTCGCCTACGACGTGTCGAACTTCCTGGACGCCTCCATTGAAAAGGTGATCCACACGCTCATCGAGGCGTTCGTGCTGGTGTCGCTGGTGGTGTACATGTTCCTCGGCGACGTGCGCTCCACCATCATCCCGATCCTCGCGGTGCCGGTGTCGCTCATCGGCACCTTCTTCTTCCTCCAACTCCTCGGGCTGTCGCTGAACCTAATTACGCTGTTTGCGATGGTGCTCGCCATCGGGGTGGTGGTCGATGACGCGATCGTGGTGGTCGAGGCGGTGCACGCGAAGATGCACGACAAGCACCTCGCGCCGTTCGAGGCGACCAAGGAGGTGCTCAACGAGATCAGCGGCGCGATCATCGCCATCACCCTCGTGATGACGGCCGTGTTCGTCCCCGTGACGTTCATCCCTGGGCCGGTCGGCCAGTTCTACCGCCAGTTCGGCATCACGATGGCCACCTCGATCGTGCTCTCGGGCCTGGTGGCCCTGACGCTGACCCCGGTGCTGTGCGCGATGATCCTCAAGCCGCACGCGCAGGCGGCGGGCCACGGGCCGAAGCCGAGGCGGAACTGGCTGCGCCTGATCGTGACTTACGCCGTCGGGGCGCTGCTCGCCGGGGGGATGACGTACCTGGCCTACGAGTTGTGGGGGCCGCTCGGCCTGCTTCTGATCCTGCTACCCTTCCTGCGCAAGCCGTTCGACTACCTGGTCGAGAAGGTGACGGGGGGCTACGCCGGGGTGCTGCGCCGGACGGCCACGCGCCGGGGCTTGAGCCTGCTAGTGGTCGGCGGCTTCGTGGCGGGTGTGTACGGGGTCAACCTGGGGCTACCGACCGGGTTCATCCCCGGCGAGGACCAGGGAATCGTCTACGGGGTGATCCAGACGCCGCCGGGTTCGACGCTGGAGTACACCAACGCCAAGTCACGCGAACTGGAGGCGATCGCCAAGGAACTGCCGGAGGTCACGTCGGTCACCTCGCTGGCCGGGTACGAGGTGCTGACCGAGGGGCGGGGGTCGAACGCGGGGACGTGCCTGATCAACCTCAAGACCTGGGCCAAGCGCGACCGCACCTCGCGGCAGATCATCGAGGAACTCGAAGAGAAGTGCCGGGGGATGACCAACGTCAAGCTCGAGTTCTTCGAACCGCCGGCGGTGCCCGGCTTCGGCGCGGCCGGCGGCTTCTCGATGCGCCTGCTCGACAAGACTAATACCAGCGACTACCAGAAGCTCGGGGAGGTCACCGACAAGTTCATGGCCGCGCTCCAGAAGCGCAAGGAACTCTCGAACCTGTTCACGTTCTTTACGTCCGACTACCCGCAGTACGAGCTAGTCATCAACAACGACGTGGCGATGCAGAAGGGTGTTTCCATCGGCAAGGCACTCGACAACCTGAACATCATGATCGGCAGCACCTACGAGCAGGGGTTCATCCTCTACAACCAGTTCTACAAGGTGTACGTGCAGGCCAGCCCGGAGTTCCGCCGCTACCCCGAAGACCTCGACAACATGTTCGTCAAGAACGACCGGGGCGAGATGGTGCCCTACTCGGCGTTCATGTCGTTCAAGAAGCAGCAGGGGCTGAACGAGATCACCCGGTACAACCTGTACCCCTCGGCCGCGATCCAGGGGGCGCCGGCGAAGGGCTACAGCAGCGGCCAGGCGCTGCGCGCGGTCCAGGAAGTCGCCGCCGAGACGCTGCCCAAGGGGTACGGCGTCGGCTGGGAGGGGCTGTCCTACGACGAGTCGAGGACCGGCGACGAGGCGGTCTACATCTTCCTGATCGTGGTCGCGTTCGTCTACCTGGTGCTGGTCGGCCAGTACGAGAGCTTCGTCCTGCCGCTGGCGGTGATCCTGTCGCTGCCGATCGGGCTGTTCGGGTCGTTCCTGTTCCTGAAAGTGATGGGGCTGTCCAACGACGTGTACGCCCAGATCGGCCTCGTGATGCTGGTGGGCCTGCTGGGCAAAAACGCGATCCTCATCGTCGAGTTCGCGGTGCAGAAGCGGGCCGAGGGGCTGTCGCTGGTGGACGCGGCGGTCGAGGGGGGGCGGATGCGCTTCCGGCCGATCCAGATGACCTCGTTCGCGTTCATCGCCGGCCTACTGCCCCTGGTGGTGGCGACCGGCGCGGGGGCGATCGGCAACCGCACTATCGGCACCACGGCGGCGGGGGGGATGCTCGTCGGGACCGTGATCGGGGTGCTAGTGATCCCCGGCTTGTACTACCTGTTCGGCAAAATTGCCGACGGGCGGAGTCTGCTGCAGGGTGAGACGAGTACCCCTCTGAGCGAGGGCCACCTCACTCACCACCACGGCCACGAGGCGACCGAGCACCCCGCCGGCGAGGTGGTCGAACTCGCGGTGTTCCGGCCGGCGCACCCGGCACCCGCCGGAGCGCCGGTAGCCGCACCCCCGGCGCCTCGGGCGTAGGGCCGGGCGGCTGGGACATCAGTCAATTCGACCCCAGGACTTCATTCTGGGGTTGGCGGCGCGCCACGCATTTCGACGCGCCCCCACCCACCCGCTCTATTCGCCGCGACCAGCGCATCTCATAAAGTCCGCACGCACGGCCTGCCGAAACGAGGGGTGCCGGCGTTTGCCCGGCCACCGGGGGCGGGGTGCCCCCGGCCCAGGAACTCAGGGCTGGTCCGATGAACCACTCAGCGGGACTCCCGAGTGTACTCGTGTGCGGCGCGCTCCTCGCCCTGGCGGGCTGCCGGATTCCGCCGCCCGACAAGGCGCAGCCGGGGGCGCCGCTGCCGGCGAACTTTAACGGCGCGGCCAGCCCGGAAAGTTCGGCCCGCCTCTCGATCGACGAGTTCTACAGCGACCGGGTGCTGACCGCGCTGATCCACCAGGCGCTGGCCGGGAACCAGGACTTGAAGATTCTCGCGCAGGACATCCGCATCGCCGCCAACGAGTACCAGGTGCGCCGGGGGGCACTCTTTCCGTTCGTGACCGTGCGCACCGACGCGGGGTTCGACAAGTCGAGCCGCTTCACGCGCAACGGCGCGGTGGACGATTCGCTTAACATTACCCCCGGCGGGCGCCCGATCCCCAAGACGCTCCCCGATTTTATGGTCGCGGCCAACTTCACCTGGCAGATCGACATCTGGCGCAAGCTGCGCAACGCCCGCGACGCGGCGTCCTTGCGGTACCTCGCCACGGCGGAGGGGCGGAACTACACCGTCACGCGCCTGGTCGCCGATGTCGCCGAGAACTACTACACCCTGCTGGCGCTCGACGCCCGGCTCGCCACGCTCGACAACACGATCGCGCTGCAGGAGCGGAGCCTGGAGATCGCCAAGGCGCGCAAGGAGGCCGGGCGCGGCACCGAACTCGGCGTGCAGCGCTTCACCGCCGAGGTGCGGCGCAACCAGAGCGAGAAGCTGATCGTCGCCCAGGAGATCGTCGAGGCTGAGAACCGGATCAACTTCCTCGCCGGCCGCTTCCCGCAGCCGGTTGAGCGGGCGTCGGTCAACTTCCTCGACCTGGACTCGGGCGGGGTGAGCGTCGGGGTGCCGTCGCAGTTGCTCCTGAGCCGGCCCGACATCCGCCAGGCCGAGCGCGAACTCGCCGCGGCGGGCCTCGACGTGCTAGTCGCCCGCGCGGAGTTCTTCCCGTCGCTGATTATTACGGGTGGTGTCGGGTTCGAGGCGTTCAACCCGCGGTACCTGTTCAACCCCGAGGCGTTCATGGCCAACGTCGCCGGGGGGCTGGTAGCGCCTTTGGTCAACCGCACCGCGATCCAGGCGGTGTACGGCACCGCGAACGCCCGGCAGTTGCAGGCCGCGTACAACTACCAGCGGGTGGTGCTGGACGCGTTCACCGAGGTGGTCAACCGCGTGTCGGCGGCGGAGAACTACCGCAAGAGCGTCGAGATCA
>CAXTPM010000525.1:0-4196 GCA_964245865.1 uncultured Fimbriiglobus sp.
GTCGGCCCGGCGGCGGACATCTGCAGTCTGGGCGCGGTGCTGTACGAACTCTTGGCCGGCAAGCCCCCCTTCGGCGGCGGCGAGCCGATGAGTATCCTCTTGCGCGTCCTCAACGAAAGCCCGCCGGAGGTGCGCGCCCTCGCCCCCGAGGTGCCGCGCGACCTCGCGGCGGTGGCGATGAAGTGCCTCTCGAAGCGCCCCCGCGACCGCTACGCCACCGCCGAGGCACTCGCCGACGACCTCCGGCGCGTGATCGAGGGGCGCCCGACTCGCGCCCGCCCGCTGAGGCGGCGCGAGAAGGCGACCCTGTGGGCGCGGCGAAACCCGGCGGTGGCCGGCCTGCTGGCCGCGCTGTCGCTGGCGATCGCGGGGGGGCTGGCCGGCACCGCGCGGGAGTACCTCCGCGCCGAGGAGCGGGCCGACGCCGCGACCGAGAGTTCCCGGCGCGCGGAGGACAACGCGCGCGCCGCGCGCGAGGGGCGCGCCGGGGCCGACCGCGCGGGCGCGCGCCTCGCCTTCGACCAGGGCGTGGCCCTCTGCGAGCAGGGCCGGCTCGACGGCGGGATGGGGCTGCTCCTGGACTCCCTCGAAGCCGCCGAGCGCGTCGGGGACGCCCCCCTCGCGCGGGCCGCGCGGGTGAACCTGCGCAACTGGGCCGAGTCGCTCTTCCCGCCGGGGCGCCGCGTCGAGTTCGCGGCCGGCGCGGAGTGCTACGGCGCCGCCTACAGCCCCGACGGCAAGTACCTCGCCCTCTGCGGGCGCTCGCAGACCGTGCGCGTGCTCGACGCCGACACCCTCGCCCCGGTGGCCACCTTGAGGCTGCACGAGTCGGTCGCGGACATGGCGGTGAACTGCTACCGGCTGGCGGCGGCGGCGGCGCTCCCGCCGGGGGGCGACTTCGCCCGCTGGGGGCGGGACTTGGCCGCCGCGACGGTGCGCGCGCTCGAGCCGCTCTACGGCAAGTGGATCAACGACATCTGCTTCGACTCCACTGGGCGGTACGTCGTCGCCGGCCAGCACGACGAGCGCCTCACCGCCTGGGACTGGCGGGCCGGGCGCGCGGCGGCGCGCTACCGGCCACAGCGCGCGCTGGACACCGGCGGCAACTCGGTCTACGCGGTGGCCCCCGCCCCCGGCGGCGCGGTCTGGTTCGGCGACGGCGCGGGCCGGGTGCGCCGCTTCGACCCCGCCGCCGGCAAGGTCACGCTCACCCTCGCCGCGTCCGGTTCCCTGGGCGGCGCGGCGCTGAAGCGCGCGGGGGTCGCGTCGATCCTGCCCGCGCCCGACGGCAAGACGCTGTTAGTCGGAGACCGCGCGGGGCAGGTCGTGGAGTACGACGCCGCCACCGGCGCGCCCCGGACGGTGTGGCGCGGCGAGTCGTGGGTGATGGGCCTGACCCCCGCGCCGCTCTCCCCCCCGCCGCACGCCTACTCGATGACTTCCTCGGGGCAGGTCTACGAACTGGAGTCGCCGGCCGAACCGACCGGCAAGGGGGCGTCGGCGGTCGCGGCCGACCTGAACCAGGCGCGCGGGCAGGCGCTGGCGATGTCGCCCGACTGCCGGGTGCTCGTGCTGGGCGACGGGGACGGCAACGTCCGGCTGCTGGACACCTTCGTCGGCCGCGACGCCGCCGCGCCGCTGCACGTGCCCGGCGAGCTGCGGCGCATCCGCTTCCGACCCGGCAAGCGCGAGTTCCTGGTCCTCTCCGGCGGCGGCGTGCGCGTCCAGGAACTCCCCTGGCCGGCGGCGATCCCGTACTCGCTGCCGCAGTCGCCCGTCACGGCCCTGGGCGCGCGGCGCGCCCCCGGCTCGGCCGACCCGAACGCCTACCAGGTGCTCGCCGCCTGCGACCGCGTCGCGGCGCTGTTCGACGCCACCAGCGGCGCCCCGGCCGGGCGCGCCGTCGGGCGGGAGAGCCTCACCGCCGCCGCGCTCCACCCGGCGCGCGACGCGGTGCTGCGCGGCTGGCGCGGCGGGTGGGGCGAGTACGACTTCGCGGCGAAAAAAGCGCGCCCCGGCGACTCGTTCCCGGACTACCTCAAGGTCCGCTCGATCGCGGTGCGCCCCGGCACCGGCGAGATTTACGTCAACGTGGGGTCGAGCGTGCGCGTCTCGCCCCCGGGCGGTGGCCCGGCGACCCGCACGCTCTCCCTGGAGCACCTGCACGGGGGGGAGGAGGCGCGGCAGGCGCTGTTCGGCCGCGGCGGCGAGACCCTCGTGGCCGCGGTCGCGGCGCGCGTCGAGTTCCTCGACCCGGTCGGCGGCGGGCCGCGGCGCCCGAGCCTGGAGGCGCCCGACGAAATCCTCGCGCTGACGCTCGCCGCCGACGCTCCCGTGCTGGCCACCGGGCACCGCAACCGCACCGCGCTGGTGTGGGACTTGTCGCGCGACCCGCCCGCGCCGGGGCCACCCCTGAACCACTCCCAGGCGGTGACCTCGGTGGCACTGAGGCCCGACGGCAGGGTCGTCCTCACCGGCTGCCGCGACGGCACGGCCCAGGCGTGGGATGTCGCCACCGGACTCCCCCTGGGGCCGAAGCGCCGGCACCGCAGCCCCGTCACCGCCGTGGCGTGGGGCGCCCACCCCGGCTTCGCGCTCGCCGGCGCCGCCGACGGCGCGGCGACCGGCTGGCCCGTCCCGACCGACCCGGCCGAGGGGACGGTCGCGGAGCTGCGCGCGAGGTACGGCGCGCTCACGAACAACACGCTCAGCGACTAGCCGGCCCCCTCGCGGGCTGCCGGCGAGTTGACCGGGGCAGGCGGGCGTTCTAGGATGGACCCCTGCGCCCCCCGACCCCTCCCGACCCACGCCGGACCCTGCCCCGCCATGCCGACCCCACGCCGCCTCGCTGTCTCGCCGTTCGAAGACCGCCTCGCCCCGGCCACCCTGGCCGACGCGGGGGCCGGACCCTGACCGTGACTCTCGCCCCCGGCGAGGCGCTGCAGGTGCGGGCGGCGCCGGGCCGCGTCGAGTTCTTCAGCAGCGGCCAGAACTTCGCCGACGCCGGCGTGTCGTCGCCCAACGCCTTCGGCGGACTCGGCACCCGCGCCCTGACGCTGAACGCGCCGGCGAACTACGAAGCGGTGCGCGTCGTCGATTCGGGGCGGGGAGGGGCGGTGGACCTCCTCGACAGCGGCGCGAGCGCCTACGGCACCGGCTTCGCCGTGGCGCTCGCCGACCCCAACGCGGGGCAGGTGCGCTTCTTCGGCGCCTCGTCGTTCGGGGCGTTCGGCGTCGGCGTGACCACGACCCGCGGCGTGGAGGTCACGCCCAACGCCGCCTTCACCGCCACCACCGGCGCGATCGGCCTGGGCGGCAACCTGCAGGCCGCGCCCACCGCCGGCGGGTTCGTCGGCGTCTTGGTCTGAGCCGGCGCGTCGGTGCTCACCGGCGGCGCGCTCACCCTGAGCGGGCGGGGCGGGATCGACGCGGGCGAGTTCCGCGCGGGCGTGGCGCTCATCGACGGCTCTCGCGTGATCGGCGGCGGGACCGCCGAGACCCGCGTCGTGGGGTTCGGCGGCGGGGGGGGCGGGCGCCCTGGCCTACGGCGTCTCGGTCATCGGCGCGAACACGGTCCTCGGCACCGGCGGCGGGCCGCTTCGCGTCGAGGGGACCGGCGGCGCGGGGGCGGGCGCCTCGAACGTCGGGGTCGTCATCGGCTCCGGCGCGCGCGTCGCCGCCGGGGGCGCGGGGTCCACGACCGTCGTCGGCGCCGGCGGGGCCAACTCGTCGGACGCCGCGGTGGGGGTGTTCCTGCTCGGCGGCTCGGTCATCACCTCCGGCGGGGCGGGCGCGGTCAGCGTCACCGGCACCGGCGGCGCGACCGGCGGGCAGTCCGACGGGGTGCGCGTCCAGAACGTGAACACGCTTTTGAGTAGCGGCGGGGGCGCGGTGACCGTGGCCGGAACCGGCGGCGGCTCGGGCCGGGGGAACGTCAACATCGGCGTGCAGGTCAGCCGCGGCGCGACCCTCAGTTCCGGCCCCGGCGCGCCGGTGACGGTGCGGGGCACCGGGGGGCTGTCGGCGGGCACCGAGAACAACGGCGTGCGCGTCGAGGGCGACGACCAGCAGGGGCCGCGCGAGGCGCGCCTCACCAGCGGCGGCGGCGACGTAACGGTCGCGGGAGTCGGGCGCGGGCAGCCGGGCGGCGCCGGGGACAACCAGGGGGTCCACCTGCTCAACCGCGGCACCATCAC
>CAXTPM010000526.1:0-4184 GCA_964245865.1 uncultured Fimbriiglobus sp.
CACGATCCTCGACGACTTCTACGCCGCCGACCCCGCGCTGCGCGGCGGGATTAACGTGGGGTAGGGCCGCAAGGAAGCAAAGTGTGCGGGGGTCGCCGGCCCCCTGATTCGTCCCCATTCGGGAGCTTGAATCAGGGGGCCGGCGACCCCCGGCCGCTTTTGCCGCCTCCAACTACCGCCCGATGTCGGCGTCGTTCAGAACCTCGCCGACCGGGACGGGCCTGGAGAGGTCGTAGTAGGCGAGCCGGGGGCCGCCGGGGGCCGTCGCCACGACCGTGGGGGCGAACGCGGTGGCGTAGCGGGCCGCGGCGATGTCGATGAAGCCGTTGGCGTCCGGCACAACCGGGGTTCGGTTGACGCGAACCGGCAGCACCTCGACCTCGACCCCGCCGCGCCCCTCGGGGTCGCCGGCGAAGAAGTCGGCGTAGGGCTTGGCCGCGTCCAGGGTGGTAACGCCCAGCACACTCGCGGCGTCGGCCACCCGCACGCGCGGCCCGCCGCCCGGCCCCGCGCCGAACACCAAGCCGAGGCCTACGCCGTTGATGCTCCTGGCGGCGACGGTCAGCCCCCCACGCTGGCTCGGCTCGAAGGCGAAGAAGTCCGACACCGGCGGCGCGCCCGCGCTGACCTGGGCGAGCTTGGTGCCGTCCCACACCGTCACGCGCGGCCCGCCGCCCGGCCCGGCCGCGGCCACGAGGTCGTCCACGCCGTCGCCGGTCACGTCCGCAAGCGCCACGGTGGAGCCGCCGCGGAAGTTCTCGTCGGGGATCCCGTAGAACCCGGCGATCTTCGCGGAGAAAAACTGGGTGCCCGCGAGCAGTACGCCGTCGTACACCGCCACCACCGCCCCGCCGCCGTTGCCCGCGGCCACCACGAGGTCGGCCACGCCGTCGCCGGTGACATCGCCGGTCGCGGTGGTCAGCGGCCCCCGGAACCCGGCGAACGGCTCCAGGGCGCCCGTGCGGCCGTCGCCGAACTGGATCGAGACGACGCCGTTGGAGGTGGTCACGGAAACGAACCGTGAGGTCTGCGTCTTGGGGGTCGGGATGGTGTCGGTGACGGTGCTCCCCAGGACAGTCACGGTCCCGGAGCCGCCGGGCGCTGAAGCGCTGCCGGTCGGCACTAGTGGCGGCACGGGCGCGACGGGCAGTCCGGTCGGCGTCGCGGCGGGGTCGAGCACCGCGCGGGCGACCCGCACCCGGCTGAGGACGACCGGGTTGATGATGTCGGGGCCGTAGATAGTGGACTCGCGCACCGAGCTAATCAGTGCCCGCCCCTCGTCGTCGAGACTCAGGCGCGAGTCGGAGCCGAACGCGTAGTTGATGTCGGTGTCCGGCCCGGCCACCTTGCTCGGCTCGGCCGCGTAGCCCGAGCCGTCGGCCTTCACGAGTCCGACGGTCGCGGCGTCCTCGGGCTGGGGGACTCCCAGGTGCGGGGTGGCTTGAGTGCCGATCAGTACCACCACCTCGCCGGCGCCGGTGAGCGCGATTCCCCCGAGGCGGGGCAGGCCGAAGTAGTCCCCCGTGGCGAGGGTGAACACGCCGTCGGTGCCGAACGCCGCGTCGGGCACGCCGGCGGGGGTCAGTTGCACCAAGGCATCGGAACCCAGGGGGTTATCCGCGGCGCCGAACCGGATGTAACTCGCGGTGGCGCGCGTGGCCACCACCACGGCGCCGTCGGGGCGGACGGCCAAGCCCTCAACGCTGCCGCCGCTCACCGGCGCGGGCAGTTTGGCGAACCCGCCGGTGCTGAAGTTCGCATCCGGCAGGCCGGCCGGGGTGAGGCGCACGGCGTACAGCGCCGAGTCGTAGGAGCCGGCTAGATCGACTCCCGGCGTCGGGGTGAGGAAGTTCCCGGCCGCAACGACTTCGCCCGCCGGGGTGATGACGAATTGGGCTGCGTACAGCGCCGGCTGCGAGCCGGCCGGCGCGTCTGGCGGCGCGCCGATAGTGGCCACGCCATTGACGCCGTAGGTCGTGTCGAGGCTACCGTCCGCGTTGACGCGGAAGATGTTTGCCGTATCGCCGTAACTCAAGCGAGACGCCGCGACGACCTTGCCGCCGTCCAGGACGCGCACGGTCCAGGCGTGATAACTGAGCCCCAACTCGTAGGAGCCGGGGACGGCCGGTACCGGCAGCGGCCGGTTCACCAGCACCGCCACGCCGCCGTTGCCGAAGCTCGCATCGAGCGCCCCGGCGGCGGTCAGCTTCACCAAAATCGGCCCCTGCGCGACGGTCTCGCCGACCACCAGTGCGCCGCCGCCGGGCAGGGCGGCGACGGCCTGCGCGCGGAACTTCCCGGCCGACTCCGACCCCGGACCCGTGAGGCCGTTGGCGCCGAGGTCGATCTTCAGGTCCGCCACGCCGTCCCCATCGAACCCGGTATCGGGGGTGCCGTCGGCGCTGAAGCGCGCGACGAACGCGCCGCTGGCGTAGGAGTAGCCCTGCCCCGCCGCCAGCAGGCTGCCGCCGGGCAGCGGCGCCACCCCGACCGTGGCGAACCCGCCGCCGGGGAACGCGCTGGTTACTGCGGCGGGGAAGCCGACATTGCTGAAACTGGGGTCCGGCACGAACGCGGCCGGCACGTCGCGGGCTTCGAGGCGTTGCAAACTGAGGCGGGGGCGCATGGCGGGCTTCCGGGCGGGGGCGCGGGCGGTCGGGCGGCGGTTGGACGAGCGGACGCGATTAGGTTAACGCGCCGGGGGCACAGGGCAAGGGCGCGGCCGGGGCCGGCGCGCCCCTACTCTCCTGCCGGCGCGCTGCTCGGAAGCCACGGCCGCAGCCGCTGGCCCAGCGCCCAGAGCGTGCCGGCCCACGTCCCGGCGTCGGCCGCGAGCCGGCGCACCACGGCGGGGTAGAGTCGCCGCGCCCCCGGCGGCACCTCGGCGGCGCGGCAGGCGTCGATGCTCGCCTGCAAGTCGCGCTTGGCTTCTTCGAGCGCGCGCGGCTTGTCGGCCGAGCGCTGCACCGCCACGATCGATTCGCCGAAGCTCAGCACCAGCCGCACCGCGTCGGGCTGGCCGACGGGGTCCACCGAGTCGAGGGCTTCATCCGCCTCGTCGGTGGCGCCGGCCAGCGCGCGGAACACCGCCCGCCACGCGGCGAACTCCGCCGGCGGGTCGTCCTCGTGGCCCATCACCGCTGCGCACACCGCCTCGGCGTCGGCGTCGCGCTTCTGCTCCAGGTGCGCGTGCAAGAGCGGCCGCAGCATCCAAGCCTCCCACTCGGGGCGGGTGGCGTAGTCGGCCAGCCAGGCGGCGGCGTGGGCGAACTGCTTGGCGCCCACCAGCGTCGCCCCGGCGGCGGCCCAACTGCCGTCGTCGGCTCGGAGGATTTCCGCGAAGCGCTGCACGGTCGTGGTGACGGCCGGCCCCTCGCCCGATTTCGCCTGCGCGGCGGCGTAGTGCAAGACAGCCAGGCGCGCGGCCTCGGGGGAGCGCGCCGCGAGGTCGCCGAGCCGGTCGGCCACGCTCGCGGCCTGCCCCGCCGCGCACAGCCGGTCCACCCAGATCGCCGCCGCGACGGGCGTAACCGTGGGGGCGGCGACGGCGGTGCCGAGTTCCTCGTCGGCCTCGTGGCCCCACCCGGCGTTCTGCAGCGCCTCGACCGCCTCCAGCACCAGCATGCGCGGCAGGTCGGGGGCTTCCAGCAGCTCGCGCAGTTGGGCGCGCGCGTCGCCCAGGTCGCCCTGGCGCGCGGCCAGTTGCACCGCGCGCAGGGTGGTCAGCGGCCCGCCGCCCTTCTCGCGCAGCTTGGCGATGGTCTTCTCGGCCCCGGCCAGGTCGTCGGTCTCCAGTTGCGTGCGCACCAGGTGCAGCCCCGCCGCCGCGAAGTTCGCGTCCAGCTCGAAGGCGCGCGCGAAGTCGGCCTGCGCCCCGCGCGTGTCGCCCAGCGACTGCTTCGCCTCGCCCCGGATGCCGTGCGCCACGGGGTCGGCGGGGTTCAGGCGCACCAGGTTGTCGGCGGCGAGCAGACAGTCGCGCTGGCGGTCGAGTTGGTCGAACCAGATGGTGAGCTGCCGCCAGCCCCAACTGTAGTCGGGTTCCTCGGCGAGTAGCTCTTGCATCTTGGTGACGGCGAGTGCGCGGTTGCCGCGCTGCGCCTCGACCCACGCCGCGCGGCCGCGTAGTGCCACCGGCGCGGGGGGGCCGTCAGCCGCGGGGGCGCAGCACGCCAGCGCCTCGT
>CAXTPM010000527.1:0-2269 GCA_964245865.1 uncultured Fimbriiglobus sp.
CCCGGTCTCGCGCAGCGCGTCCTCGGCCTGCTTCTGCGCGGTCACGTCGCGCACCGCCAGGCACAGCACCGAGCGCCCTTCGAGGGTCAGTAGGCTCCCCGACACCGACACATCGATCTCCGAGCCGCCCTTGCGGCGGTAGCGGCGGAACCCCAGGTCGTGCCGGCCGTCGCGCTCGACCCGGTCCATGTGCGCGTCGATGTCGGCGGCGTCGTGCGCCGCGAAGTCGTACTGCGTCAGTGCCCCGGCCTCCTCGGCGCTGTGGCCGAGCAGGTCGAGGAACGCGGCGTTGGCCCGCAGCACCCGCCGGGTGTCGCGGTCCAGCAGCACCACCCCCTCGGCGAGTCCATCGACCACCGCGCGGAACTTCGCCTCGCTCTCGCGCAGCGCGGCCTCGGCGGCGCGCTCGGCGGTCATGTCGAGTGCCATCCCAGCCAGGTATCGCTCGCCCCGCGCGCCGGCGAAGGGGAACTTGTTCACCTGCCAGTGCCTCAGGGTGCCGTCGGGGTCGGGCGTGGTCTCGACCAGGCGCACCGGCACCCCGCCCTCGAGCACCGCGAGGTCGGCGGCGCGGAACTTCGCGGCGGCGTCCGCGGGCCAGGCGTCGGAGTCGGTCTTGCCCAGCCAGTCCTCGGCGCGGCGCCCGAACTGCCGGGCCATCGGCTCGTTGACGTAGACCATCCGCCCGTCGGCGTCTTTGACGAACGCCATCGCCGGGGAGTTGTCCATGAACGCCCGGAACCGCGCCTCGCTCTCCTGGAGGGCGACCTCGACCCGCTCGCGCTCGGCCCGCTCCCGCTCGAGTCGCTCGACCTGCCGCTTGAGCACCAGTTGCGCCACCACCTGCCGGGCCAGTACCCGCAGCGCCAACTTCTGCTCGGGGCTGAGCCGGTGCGGGCGGCGGTCGATCACGCACAGCGTGCCGATGTTCTGCCCCTCCGGCGTGGAGAGCGGCGCCCCGGCGTAGAAGCGGATGTCGGGGGCGTCGGTCACGAGCGGGTTGTCGGCGAAGCGCTCGTCGGCCCTGGCGTCGGGCACCTCGAACACCTCCGACTGCAGGATGGCGTGCGCGCAGAACGACTCGTCGCGCGAGGTCTGGCTCACCCCCAGCCCGACCCGCGCCTTGAACCACTGCCGCGACTCGCCCACCAGGCTCACCAGCGCCACGGGGGTGCCGCACACCGCCGCCGCGAGGCGCGCGAGGTCGTCGTACTCCGGCTCCGCCGCGGTATCGAGCACCCCGAACGCGTTCAGCACGCTCAGGCGCTCGGCCTCGTCGGGGGGCAGGGGGGCGGTCATGGGGCGGCGTCCTGGTCACCGACTCGGGGCCGGCGGGCGAAGATTCTGAAACTCCCGGCGCCAGAACCCTAGTTCCGATCCGGCCGCGCCGCAACAGTCGGCGGGGATTTGCCGGACACGCAGATTCCGGCGCGCGGGCGAACCCCCGGCCCGGCCGCGGCGCCTGAGGAGTCGGTCGAAGTCAGTTCGGGCCGGGGGCCGCGATGGGACGCAGCATTACCCGCACCGGCAAGCGCGCGGGGCCGAAGACCGCGCCGAAGGGGAAGCGCTATCTGTGCGCGAAGTGCCGCCAGCGCAGCCCGCGCCCGGTGCTGGGGCCGGCGCCGTGATACTGCGAGCGGTGCCGACGGCCCGGCGCTTGAGGTCGGCGACGGCACTCGCACGGGAGGCCCGCGAAGGTCTGGACCCGTGGGAACGCCCGGCAGGCCCGAATGGCCAATTATTCGGGCGAGGGGACTCGCTTGGCCAAGCCTTCCAAGACGGCGCAGAGTCGCGCGAACGATGGCGATTTACGCCGGCAGGCTTCGAGCGATATTGCTCCCGCGAACTCGGCCATGTCATCGACCTCATCGTAGTTGCGGTTGCGCCGGACGCGGTGGAACTGCTCGTTGAACCACGCCTTTCCCAGCCCGGCCCCCTCGGGGTCACCCGGCAGGGGCAAGTCGGCCGGCAGGTCGTTGACCCCCGCGAGGTCGTCCGCGCCGGCGATGAGCCATGCCTCGAACTTGGTGTGAACAACCACGCAATCCGCATCGACGCCGCTGTGAACGACGGCGCAGACCGCGGCACGCACCACGCCCTCCAAGGCAAGCGGTTCGACCCCCTCAGAGTCGATCAGGAGTAGAACCAGTTTCGGTGCGTCCGCATCACCCCCGGCCTGCTGGAGAAGTCGCCGCAGCGACGCCTCGACGAACCCCGCCAACTTGGAATGCGCCTGACCCGTCTTGGCGTCGATGATCTGATCGCGGGG
>CAXTPM010000527.1:2279-4174 GCA_964245865.1 uncultured Fimbriiglobus sp.
GGTCGGCGGGACGGCTCGGCGGGAACTAGTACCTCATCGCGTCCGAGCTGTTGGCGCCAGACGCGGGCTAGGAGCCGGTTAATGCAGGCCTGCTCCCCGTGTCCTTCGACGATGCACGCGACATGGGCGGTCAACGGTCTCGCCTCTCCCGCAGCCCCACTTGGCGGGCCAAGTCGGCCGGGTCCGGCTCCAGTTGGTTCTGTCTCTGAAGTTCCGCGAGCGTGTCGAGGCGATCCGCGACGATGGAGCGGCTGGCCCCGTCCACCGGCGCGACCACCGTCGTGCCGTGGTCGAGTCGCACCACCCGAATCTGGTCGAGGTGGATCGGCGCTTCGCCGAGCCAGTCGGCGTTGTGCGTGGTCAGCAGCACCTGCGTGTCGGCCGTCGCGGCGTCCAGCGCCGCCAACAACGAGTGCAGCGCCGCCGGGTGTAGCGAGGTTTCCGGCTCCTCGATTCCGACCAGCGCTGGCGCCGCCTCCGCGCCGGACCCCACCTGAAACACCGCCGCCAAAGACGCCAGCGCCCGGAGGGTTCCGTCGGACATCCGCGCAGCGTCGAAGCGCTTTTCCGGAACCCCGTCCGGCCCGAACACGAACTCGATCTCGAACAGGTTCCCACCGTACCGCTGCGGATCGACCGACTGTAATTCGGGCACGACGCGCCGCAGGTAGCGCACGAGCCTCCCAAAGCGGCTCGGATCGCCGGCCTTTAGCGCGAGCAGTACGTCGCCCAAGTTCCGCCCGTCGCCCATCAGCACTTCTTCAGACCCCAGCCGGGTCGTGCCCCGGATGCCCTCGGGGCTGAAGTTATACACGTACATCGCGCCCAGCCGCTCCGTCACCCAGCGCAATCGCGGCGACGAGACGAGTCTCAGGACCGTCGCGTTCACGAACATGCGGTCCAACTCGTCGTGGGTCTCGCGCTCGGACAGCCCGAAGTACCGTACCCCGTCGAGGTCGGCCTCGTAACCGCATTCGCCCCCGGCGTCGCGGACCCGGAGCGACTCTCGGACAATATCAGTGCGGCGGCGCGGCACAACTTGGTCGATCTCGACCCGCCAAGTCGCCAGCCGAATCGACCCGTCGGACCCCAGTAATTCCGCGTCCAACTCGACGACGATGCGGGGCGGATTGCAACCCTGGTGGAAGACACCGGTTTTGCCGCCGCGCTGAGTGATGGCCTCGCTAAGGCCTTCGGAAACCAGGGCGCGCACGAACGCGAACGCGCCGAGGAAATTACTCTTCCCCGCACCGTTCCGTCCGACGAGCAGGGTCAGCGGTTCCAAGGACACGTCACAGAACGAAATGCTCTTGTAGTTCTGCAGTAAGACCCTACTGACCCGAAACGGCAGAGTGGGTCGTGCGGGAACCGCTCCAGCGGCGGGAGAAACCAACTCGGTGGACATGCCGCGAACCTCGGTGCGGGGCGAGGCAGACGCCCGTAGACTACCGGGAGCTAGTCGCCCGAAGGCGATGTCCAGCAGTCACGAGCTTGATTACCCTACCACTGGCAAGCCCTCCCGTCCCCTGGTAAGCGTCGAAAGCCGAAGTTTCGCTCCAAATCGATCATGACCCTGCGGGTTCTACCGGCCAACCGCCAGCATCTGATTCCTACGCCGCCCGCTGCTCCAGCGCTTCCGCACTGGGCAGCCGCAGGTTCCACGCCAGCCCGACGGCCGCCATCGCGCGGATCATCCAGTAGCTGAGGTCGAGTTCCCACCACTTCAGGCCGTGCCGCACCGAGGTCGGGAAGGCGTGGTGCGTGTTGTGCCACCCCTCGCCGAGTGCCAGGACGCCGAAGACGAAGTTGTTGCGGCTCTCGTCGTCGCTCTTGAACGGCCGGCGGCCCCAGAGGTGGCACGCGCTGTTGATGCTCCAGGTGACGTGGTGGACCAG
>CAXTPM010000528.1:0-4171 GCA_964245865.1 uncultured Fimbriiglobus sp.
CATGACAGCAGGCAGGTACTCGTGCGGGTCTTGCCTGCAGGTGGAAAGCCTCCGCCGTGCCGCATCGAGTATGCTCGAAGTCACCTGCGAGGAACTCGCCTCGACCCGCGCCGCTGCGGAGGGCCGCTTCAGCCATGTCGGGTTCTTAGTCCGGTACGCCCGCGCCAACTCGGTGGCGACCTCAAAGATCGAGGTGAGCAAGTAGCCGGACTCAAGCGGGAAATCCGCCTCCGGGTAAACCTCCTGGACGGCCTGCTCCCAATGGCGGAATGCCACCGCCGCGCTCGGCCCGAACCACTGGAGCAGCGGATCGCCGGGCCGGACAACTCGCCGCAGCCTTTTTTGCTTCTCCAGGGTCGGTACCACGCAAGCCTCGGCCGAGGCTTGGTCTATAAGGCGACCCCTCGCGATGGTCACCATCGCGGGATTAATATCTACCCCCACGGCCTGAAGTCCGGCGTCGGCGGCCACGGCCACCGTGGTACCAGAGCCGAGCCAAGGGTCTAAGACGACGGCACCCTTTCCGACCCCGGATCGCTGTATAACGTCTTTGGCGAAACACTCCGAGAACATCGCGTAGAAACGGTACCAGTTCGGCCTACTGCCGGCCGACTTCGCTCGAATCTTCGGACTTATAAGTTGCTGAGTGGCCATGCGCCTAGTGGGGACGGGGTTCTGAAGTCGCGCGTGCCGCGCGTACAACGTACCACGCCTTTTAGTCGCTGACACCTCGGATTGCTCGGAGATGCGTAACCCGTCGTCGCTACAGTCCTTCGCATCCGGCTTCGCAACCCAAACCGACCCTCTGCCGCCCGGATGCCCAGACGATTGGGGTTACGCCACCGATAATCCGTGCCAGTCCCGCATGGCTCGCCGGTTACGCGCCGGTGTGGACTCCCTTGGGCGCCTACCCAGCAGGCCGAAGTGCCACCCCGCGTCCGAAGTCATCGCCAGTCCTGCCGCACTAATCACCGGTAGCGCCTTGCCCCGGCGGGGGATGGGGGGATGCGGGGGATACTTCCCCGGCCGTAGGAACTCACCCTCCCCGGTCACCCGGCCGGCGGCATGGCCTCGTACACCGGCGGCAGCGCGTCGTCGAGCCGATGATGCTGGTCATCGTCTAAACGGCAGCACCCACCCCCACGGGTGGCCAGCATGCCCCGGCGGTAAGCCTGAGCAACGTGAGTAAGTGGACCGGCCGGCGACGACCTCCCCGCCCCCACCAGGTCAACGGGGGCAACCGGGGCAGGTATGGGCGAAACCCGAGAGTTCGCCATGGTTGCCGCTCCCGACGATCTGGGGCAAGTGTCGCGCGCAACTCGGGCAGGGATGGCAGGCGGGGCGGCACGGGGCGGCCCGATTCCGTACCGTGCGGCACAAGCACGACGGATTGAGTGAACCCCGTGGGTCAGTTCTCTCCGCGTCGGACTCACCGGGGCTTGACTTGTTGATGCCGACTCCAAGGACGGCGGCTCGAATGTCCGGCGCCGTTCAGAGCGACGCGCCGGCCGGGTCCACCGGCCCGGCCCACGGCCCCGTCGGCGGCGTGGCGGCGGGCCGGGCGAAGTAGTAGCCCTGCACGAAATCGACCCCGTGGGCGCGCAACCAGTCCCACTCGGCGCGCGTCTCGACCCCCTCCGCCACCGTGAGCAGGCCCAGTTCGCGGCACGCCTCGACCAGCTTGCGCAGCAGGACCGCGTGGTGCGGAGTCGTATCCACGTTGCGCACCAGGCTCATGTCGAGCTTCACGTAGTCGGGCTTCAGGCCGAGCAGCACCTGCAAGGAGGCGTACCCGGCGCCCACGTCGTCGAGCGCGACGCCGAGGCCCTTGTCGCGGTAGTAGCCCACGATGCGTACCAAGTGATCCAGGTCCGGGAGGCGCTCGCTCTCGGTCACCTCGAACACCACCCGCTTGCGGTCTAGCCCCCCGTCGTCGATCATGCGCACGGTGCTGTCGAGGCAGAACGCCGGGTCGTAAATCGCGTTGGGCGTGAAGTTGATGAACACCTTGTGCGCGGTGATCCCACGGGCCACCGCCGCGTACACCGCCGCCTTGCGCCCCGCCTGATCGACCTGGAACACGAGGTCGGACTTGCGCGCGGCGTCGAGGATCGGCCCCGGCATCACCACGCGCCCGTCGCGCTCGCCGCGCATCAGGCACTCGTAGGCGTGGAGTTCGGCGCCGCCCGCGCCGACGATCGGCTGGAAGTGCGAAGTCACCCGGTCCCCGCGCAGCAGCTCCAGGAGCCACGCGCTCTCCAGGCGGTCTAGCATCGCGGCCAGCGACTCGGCGCGGAAGTACATGCCGGGGCTGGGCGCCTCGCCGCCGTGCTGGAACAGCGCGCGGGCGTCGCGTGCCTCGGTCCCCGCGAGCAGCGCCGAGAGCTGCCCCAGCACGGCGCGCGGCCCCCCGCCGCCGACCTCGATGAGCAGAGTGCCCCCGTCGCGGGCGTGGGGCAGTCCGCTCCGCACGACCCAGGCGAGGACTTTGCCCAGGGTGTGCGTGTGGGGCAGGTTGACGTGCAGCGTGCCGGGTCCGGCGAGCGGCCGGGGCACGACCTCGCAGCGCTGGCAGTGGGCGGTACCCGTGCCGGCCGACTCGGCCAGCGGCAGCGTGGCGGCGTGGGCCATCGCGGTGATCGCCTCGGCCTGCTCGGCCCCGGTGCCCGCCGCCGCCTCGGCCTCGGCCTCGGCGTAGCTGACGGGGACGGAGCGCGCCCCCTCGACCCGCGCCGGGACATCCAGCATCGCTTCGAGTGCTTCGACCCCGTCGCCGCGTCCGCTACCACTCATGCCGCCCGCCCTGCCGATGCACGTGGATATCGGGCGACGCCGCGACACGCCTGCGACCAGTCTAGAGCGGGTTGGCTGCCTGGGCGAGGCAAACCCTCGGGGCGGCTCGATTTGAGGCAGTGGCCGGTTGAACCGCCGGCAGGGGATGGGGGCGCGGGCGGCGTGGCACCCAATCGTGAGGCGCGATGGGTGGCATCGCCCGGCCGGGGGAAAACTCGGCCGGCCGCTGGTGTGGGCGGGGCCATTGGCCGGGACTTCCGGGACGCTCGCGGGGGAATCGGGAATCAAGCTCAGGGCGGGCCAGTGGGGGTAGGGGCGTGTGCCGGGACTTCCGGGACGCTCGCCTTGATATGGCCGACTCAATGAAGAACCCCCGCTCTGCCGATCGGCAGAGCGGGGATTTGTGGGAGGCCGGGCGTCGGGGAATGCGGAGGGCCGCGCCGCTCACCCGGCCGGCGGCATGGCCTCGTACACCGGCGGCAGCGCGTCATCAAGGCGATGATGGTCACCCGTGGGAGCGGGACTCGCGGTCTGGACGATCGCCAGCACCGCCCGGCGGATGGCGTCGGGGAGACTAGGCCACGCCGCCACGACTGGAGCGAGGTCGGAGTAGCTGGAAACCAGTACCCCGCCGTTCGCTGCACCGGAATACGCACCAGAGCCGTCGATAGAATGTCCCGTCCGCTGGGTTTCGTGGGAGTTCGCGGAGGCGTCGGTGTCCCACACCGGGACCGCGACTACCAGGGCGGGGGGCGCGGGGTTCCGCTTCCTGCCGCCGGAGGACTGCCGGAACGGCGAGTACCCCTACGCCTGCCACTCGCTGGGCAGCTCGACCAACGCGCACGGGATGACCGCCGCGTGGCGGGAGGTGGCGGACGGCGACCACCTGTACATCGGCGCCCACGGGGGCGCGAAGGACTCGTCGCAGGTGGCCTGGAAGACGGACGGCGGCGTGGTCTGGTGGACCGCCGCGCAGGTGGCCCTCGCCCTGCGGGTCAACTTCTGGCCGGATCGCGCGCCGAGGCTGGACTACCACCTGTACGCGTGCTTCGGCGCGAACAGCTACTTCAAGACGGGCGAGTGCTTCGGCGTCCGCCTCCAGCGGGAGATGAGGGTGCACGGGCTGCGCGGGAGGCTCACCGCGTACAACGGGGCGGTGGGCCTGAACGCGAGCGGCGGGCACCAGACCGGGTCGAGCCGGGTCACCTGCGCCTTCTGGTACGGGGTGGGCAGGAAGCACCACGACTCCGGGGCGACGGCGTCGATGGGGAAGACGTTCGACCTCCTCGCCTGAGCGCCGGGCGGGCGGCCACCCCCGGAAGTCGCGGCCGTCCTCGGCGGCGTAGCGCCCGCCCCGGCACGCGGGCGTCGGGGCTTT
>CAXTPM010000529.1:0-4144 GCA_964245865.1 uncultured Fimbriiglobus sp.
GGTGCTCCTGCAGGAAACTCGCCGTAACCGCCTCACTGGGCGGCAGTTCGAGCGCCCTGGCCACGACCGGTGCCTTGTGTTCGCCGAACGCCATCAGCAGCACGCGGCGCGCGTCGAGAATGCTCGCCACGCCCATCGTCACCGCCTGGCTCGGCACGTTCTCCTCGCCGAAGAACCCCGACGCCGCGTCCCGCCGGGTGATGCTATCCAGTGTGACGACGCGCGTGCGGCTCGTCCGCGGCGACCCCGGCTCGTTGAACCCGATGTGCCCCGTGCGGCCGATGCCCAGAATCTGAATATCGACGCCGCCCGCCGCCCTGATGGCGCGCTCGTACCCGGCGCAGAACTCGTCAATCATCTCCGGCGCGAGTTCGCCGTCGGGGATGTGGATATTCTCGGGCGCGATATTCACGTGGTCAAAAAACGTCTCGCGCATCCAGTGCGAGTACGAGTGCGAGTCCGAGCGCGCAATGGGGTAATACTCGTCCAGATTGAACGTGACGACGCGCGAGAAGTCGAGTCCCTCGTGCCGGTGCAGTCGAATCAGTTCGCGGTACAGCCCGACCGGCGTACTCCCCGTGGCCAGCCCCAGCACGGTGGCGAGTCCGGCGGCGTTCCGCTCGCGCACGAGCGCGGCGATTTCGCGCGCGACAAACGCCGAGGCGAGCGCCGCCGAGTCGAAGGCGAGCGCCGGCAGGCGGGCGTGGGGCAGGGCGTGGGGCATGGGGTGGAGCCTAGGAAGCAGGACGGGGACTGTTCACTGTTTGATTCGCCGTGCCTCATCACCCATAGAGTGAATGGCGGCAATAATCGAATCAATGATTTGACCTTTGCTTTTGCTAGCAGGCACTCTGAGGTTAATTGCCCCCGCCACCTCAGTAAGTTGTGGTTTTGACAGCGGTTGGAGTACGGACCTCTTCTCATCGATCATCGCGGCAGTCACGTCGGGATTCTTGGCGTTGAGGTAAAACGTGTGGATATCGGTTTTCACCGCGCCGATGTCAACTTGGCCACCCGTAGTGCGGCTGCCGCCCCCGACCGGCGAGCGCGGGGGTTTCCGACTGCCAACGACTGGAAGTTCGCCCGTGCGGTCGAATGCCTCGGCTCGCAGCAAAAACGCCGAGAAATCTTTGAGGGCGTGCGTGTCGAACGGGGCCAGTCCTTGAATAATCGCGGTGAGGTCGTCCGTAAGTTCCTTCTTAGCCCCGGCCACGCTCACGAAGCGGGATAAGTCAGACAGGTAGTTGCGCAGTGCGGCGACAGTCATGGGGCAACGCTCCTTCGAGTTCGTGAACTAGTTTGTTGTACGCTTGTCCGAGGACAGAGCCGTACTCCGGGAGGGTGAATACTTGTTCGGCGTCCTGCACTTCTTTCGTCTGCGGCACGTAAGCCTTGAGGCGGTTTAGGCTGAAGTTCTGGACGTTGGAGATGCGATCGATTTGTGCGGCCCACTGATTGTTACCCTCAATGGACAGCCCATTTGGCAAGGTCCGGTTGGCCAAAATGCCCATGACACGTAAGTCATGATTTATATTTTCTTTGAAAGGGGCGCTAACGATCGTTTCCAACAACTTCGGTACCCGTTCGAGTGACTTGCTACTCGGCAGGGCTGGAATAATCAGGTAGTCAGTTGCCGCGAGTGCATTAATACACGAGATGTTTAGCAGCGGTGGACAGTCGAGAATCACGAGGTCGTAGTTTTGTGTGACGTTGCTTCCGTGGAGGGCTTTACGTAGCAGGAAGCGCGCGTCACGCTCGCCCGAACGCAGTAGCCAGTTAATATTAAGGCTGAGTTCCGCAAGCGCGAGCGTGTCTGTGGTTGGCACAACATCAACGCTCCCACCGCTCTGCAATTTGTCGATGACGCGTACTGCGTAGGCGCTGAGCGAGTTCGGTTTAGGCTTCTGTGGGCCGGCTGCCATGCCGGGCAGGGGCGGTCCAGCAGGCTTGGGGTTCCTCGGCGCTTTGTGAAGCGTCAAAGTACGCTGCAAAAAATCTTTCAGCATTAACTTCGCATCGAACCGCTGGTCCCGAACAGGTCCAGGCACGAGTAGCGTCGTGAGTGAACCTTGCAAGTCTAAGTCTACCAACAGTACCCGGTACCCTCGCTGCGCAAACGCGGCCGCAAGATTCGCCGATGTTGTGGTCTTGCCGACTCCCCCCTTGAGATTCAGCAGGGATAGCACCGCGCACTTGCGTTGCAAGAGCGGAATGAACTTTGGCCGGCTCTTATACGCTTTCGCGTTCCAGAGCTGCCCTTCGGTCTTCATCGCTCGCTTGAAACGCTTCTCGGCTGCGACAAATCGTTTGCCCGCCTCGATCAAGTCTTTGTTGGTAACGTCTCTCTCGTGTTCGAGATGAACGATCCGAGCCTCGGCACCGGCAAGCCGTTCGCTAAGACCATCGTTTACAGTCTGCGAGTCGCGCAGCTTGGCTTCAAGCGGCCGCAGGCGATGACACTCCTGGTAGTATTTGCGGCCCTCCGAAAACACCTTGTCATATCGATCGTTGAGTTGCTTGTACTGGGCGGCTTGCTGTTCGATCATCACCTGCTTGGCATGTTCACTAGTGGCAAGTTGTGCAATCTTCACCGCGTCCGCCGCAATGTGCTGCTCCTTCAGCCGCAACTCGTGGCGCAGGTTCTTGATCGTTTCCGCGCCGGTGTCGAGCATGTCTTTGAAGCGGCGCTTGGCGAGTGGGTAGGCGATACCCAGCGCGACGGGCGCGGCCAATATGCCGCCAACTTTAACGATGTCTAAGCCGGTCACGAAGTCCACAATCGTATCAATCATTCGCGTCACCCCTGGGCCGGAGTTCGGTCTAGCGTCACTCTAGTCCCCCGTTAGCACCACGGCCACCTCCCGCGCCGAATCGCCCGCCCGTATCATGCCAGCATCGCCGCCGAGTGCCCGCCCCGCCGAGTTGCCGCCATGTTCGCCATCACCGTCAACGCCGAGCCGCTGCGAATCGACGGGCCGCTCACCCTCGCCGGCCTGCTCGCCAAACTCGGGCACGACCCCGCCAGGGTGGCCGTCGAGCGTAACCTCGCCGTGGTGCCGCGCTTGCAGCACGCCGCGACCATCCTCGCCGACGGCGACGAGATCGAAATCGTCACTCTCGTCGGCGGCGGCAGTGGCCAGCCCGCCCCCGCCCCCCCGGCCGACTCGCCACTGAAGGTCGGCCCGTTCGCCTTCGCCTCCCGCCTGTTCACCGGCACCGGCAAGTTCGCCTCGAACGCCCTCATGGCCGACTGCCTGGCTGCGAGCGGCTGCGAAGTCACCACCGTGGCCGTGCGGCGCGAGCGGCTCTACGACGCCGCCGGGGCGAGTTTACTCGATAGTATTGATTTGTCGCGCATCACCATTTTGCCCAACACGGCGGGGTGTTTTAGCGCCGACGACGCGATCCGCCACGCCAGATTAGCCCGCGAACTGCTCACCAATCTCGGCAACCCCGGCGCGGGGTGGGTGAAACTCGAGTGCCTCGCCGACAAGAAAACACTCCTGCCCGACCCGGTTGATACACTGCGCGCCACCGAAATATTAGTCAACGAAGGCTTCTGCGTATTAGTCTACACCAGCGACGACCCCGCGCTCGCGCTGCGTCTCAAGCGCGCCGGCGCCGCCAGCGTGATGCCCGCCGGCAGCCCCATCGGCAGCGGGCAGGGCATTCTCAACCCGAACAATATCCGCATCATATTAGAATACCTCAAAGACGGCGACCCCGACTACCCCGTGATCGTGGACGCCGGCGTCGGCACCGCGTCG
The DNA here is from genome assembly GCA_964245865.1 of uncultured Fimbriiglobus sp. Taxonomy (GTDB): domain Bacteria; phylum Planctomycetota; class Planctomycetia; order Gemmatales; family Gemmataceae; genus Fimbriiglobus. Next base: position 3,768 of record CAXTPM010000529.1, read on the forward strand.
GATGTATCAGTGGCCATGGAACTCGGCTGCGACGGCGTCTTGCTCAACACCGCCATCGCCGGCGCCGACGACCCGCTGCGCATGGCCCACGCCATGCGCCTCGCCACCGAGGCCGGGCGGCTGGCGTACCTGGCCGGGCGCATCCCCAAAAAGCTGTACGCCACGGCGACCAGCCCGATGGACGGCCGTATCCGCCCCACGGGTGGCTAGAGCGCCTTTCAGATAGATGGATGTCGCGGCCACTGCGCTCCGATCCCCTCCCCCCTCCGAGGGGGAGGGCTAGGGTGGGGGGGACTCGCGGGGGCTGGAGGAGTCGAACCCGCTCCGACGCCTCTCCTACTTTGGCCTCGCCCCCCCCCCCCCCCCCCCCCCCCCCC
>CAXTPM010000530.1:0-4141 GCA_964245865.1 uncultured Fimbriiglobus sp.
CTGCTGCGCGTAGGGCGATTTGGGCGACCAGTCGAAGTCCGACGGCGTGACCGCCCCGTCGCCGTCGCGGTCGAGCAACTCAAACAAAATCGGGTCGCCCTTGAACTCGGCGCGCGGCACCGACTTCGCGCCGGCCTTGAGGCCGCAGTGCTTCGCTAGCCAGGCGAAGTCGTAGCGCGACTGCGCCGGGCCGAACCAGCCGTCGGTGCCGTCGAGCTGCGAGCCGCGCAGGATGGCGAGGAGCATCTTGGTCGCCTCGCCGTGCGGCGGGGTCAACTCGGCCTCGACGCGATCCGCGGCTTTCTTGGCCACCTTGGGGTCGGCGAGCGAGTCGAACGGGATGTCGGCCGGCCATTTGGGGAGCGGCGGCGCGGCGCGGGCTGTGGCGCCGGCGAGGAGGGCGAAAGCGGCGAGGACAAGGACTAGGGAGAGCTTCATGGCTAGGGACTCCGAGTATTAGTCTTACGGGATGCTCATGACAAGACCCAGGGCGTTGCCCTGGGTCTTGAGACCCGGCCACCAGTTGGTGGGCCGGGCTCACTCCAGCGCGCGGAACACCGTCAGCGCCGGGTCGGTGCCGACGACGTACGTCACCGTCTTCGGCGCCGCCTTGCCCTGCGCCCCCTGCACCGTCAGGCGCACCTGAATCCGCAGGTTCGCGTCCTCGGGCTTGCCGTCGCCGACTAGCTCGTAGGACACCAGTTTCGCGCCGGCCATCCAGTCGAAGTCCTGCGCCACGATCGGCGGCGACTCTTGGCGCAAGGAGTCGATCGGCCGGCCCGCCTTCCAGGCGTCGAGGGCGGCGGCGAGGGCGGCGCGGGCCTTCTCGGGTTCCACCGGCGCCGCGCGGCCGGGGCCGCGCCCGCAGCCGATCGCGGCGAGCAGGGCCGCGGCGGCGAGTAGCCTAGAACTCACCGGGCACCTCCCCGCCGTTGCGGGTGCCGAGCGCCCGCCACGCCGCGAGGTCGATCGAGTCGCGGATGAACTTCACGCTGCCGTCGCCGAGTACCGCGTTCACCCCGCCGGTGTGCCGGCTGCTCGGTGGCATGGTCGATTTGCCGACCACGAAGAACCCGCACGAGCGGCCGTTGGGCGGCGAGATGTGCTGGTAGCGGTGCTGGTGGTGCATCCACGGCGCGCCCATGAACAGCGGGAACTGGTTCGCCAGGTTCGCGGTATCGACCGCCTTACAGGTGTTGTAGGCGATGTCCGCGGTGGCCGGGTCGCCGGGGTTGAAGAACACGTCCTCGACGGGGCTGACGATGGCGTTCGAGCCGTCGGCCATCAGCCGCTCGCTGAAGAACGCGGTGTTCGAGGTGCCGTCGGTCAGGTCCGCGAAGCGGGTGGCGGTGTTGACGTAGAACACGCCGTTGTAGAGCTGCGGGTTGGGGACCACGAAGAACGGCATCGTTCCCGTGTTGGCGACGTAGTTGGTCGCGGCGCCGGCGCTGGGGATCGGGTTCTCCTTGTCCGACGGGCAGCGGAACGTCGCCACGGTGGTGTTCCGCGCCGCGTCGTTGGCGGCGTCGGCCGGGGGCTTGGTGAAGTCGATCAGCCGCGAGAGGTTCGGCTGTTCCAGTTGCGGCAGCAGTTGGGCGAGCGCGGAGAACTGCGACCCCGGCACCACGGTGGGGGCGAGTCCCCCGCTGGGGAACTTGTTGTTGGTGTCGTGGAAGTTGTGCGCCGCGAGGCCGATCTGCTTCAAGTTGTTCTGGCACTTGGCGCGGCTCGCGGCCTCGCGCACCTTCTGCACCGCGGGGAGCAGCAGCCCCAGCAAGACCGCGATGATGGCGATGACGACCAAGAGTTCAATGAGCGTGAACGCGGTTCGGGAGCGGGTCATGGGAGGAGTCCGGGGAGAATGACTGACGGGGGAACGCACACGGGCGCGGCCACGGCGTGCCCCGGCAGTGGGGGCGGCGCAGCGACCGGGGCGACGGCGACGAAGATGGGGCAGGCGGGAAGTGCTAGCCGCGCGGCGGGCGGAAGTGGGTGCCGGCGGCGCGCGTCGGCCGCGCGGACTCGCCGGGGCGCGTGAGGCCGGCTCGGGGCGCGGGTTCGGCGAGAGCGATCGTGGGGGCGAGGAGGTCCGGCGGCGCGACCGCGCGCGAAACCGGCGGCAGCGGCGGCGCGGGCGGGGCCGGGTGGCACGCCGTCCCCCGGCACTCGCACGGCGCCGGTAGCGGCGACTCGGCCGGGGCGCCGACGCGCTCCGCCGTCCAGTTCGCCACGGCCGCGAGGGGGGCCGGGTGCGGGCCGTCGCCGCAGCCCGCCCGCGCCTGGGCCGGGCCGGCCAGCAGCCACGCCAGCGGCGCGAGGCCGAGCGCGAGCAGGCGGAAAATCGTGGCGGCGCGGGGCATGGGAGTTCCTGTCCCGTCGAGTCTACCGAACCGCCGCGCGGCGTTCAAGCGAAAACTGCCGCGACGCTCAGGCGTAGTGCCGCCCCTCGCGCTTGTACCGCGGGTGCCGGCCCCACGAGGCGTGGTCCTCCTCGCGCCACGCCCGCCACGCGCCCACCCCGCACAGCACCGCGTCTAGCCCGTCGGCGCCGCCGTCGCGCATCAGCCGCAGGCGCAGGTTCGCCGGGACGCGCACCAGGGGTGATAGCCCGTCGAGGATGGCCCGCCGCGTCCGCCGCCGCACGCCGGTGAGCGGCCCCCCGGCGGGCTGCTTGTAGTTCTGGTGCGGCAGCCTCAGGCGCTTCAAGGTCGAGGCCGGGCAGGCTTCGACCACCGCGCGCTCAGCGAGCCTCAACTTGCGCGGCTGGAACGGCAGGATCGCGGTGCGCGGCAGCTTGCGCAAGGGGCCAAGTACGTCGCGCATGCCGTAGAACGTCTGGTAAATGATGCGGTAGTGGTACTAGTCGAACGGCGTGCGCTCCTCCGCGTCGGTCAGCCGCCGCACGTGCCCCTTCCCGCCGAGTGCCAATCCCCGCCGGTAGCACTCGACCCCCAGGGCGTAGGCCTCCTCGCCCCACTGGTGCAGCGCGTCGAGTTGCCCCGCCCAGGTGCAGTTCGCGGCCATCACCTCCACAGGGAAGCCGAACGGGAAGCCGAGCGCCCACACGGCCTCGCGCGAGCCGGCGATCATGCCGACCAGCGCGGACAAGGCTTCGGCGCGCCCGGCGTGGCCGCAGAGCTTCGCCAACGGCGCGACATCGACGAGGTGCAGCTTGCGCTTACCAACGGGCTTGAGGGTCGCCACCCAGGTCGTGCGCCCGGCGAGCTTGGCGCCCGAGAAATCGACGCCGACGACGTGGCGAACTCGGAGCAAGGTGGGGCGCCGCGGGGAGGGATGCGGCAGTATACGCCCGGCCACCTGCCGGGCCAAGCCGGCCGGCGCGGCGTTCGGCCGGGCGTTCGCTACCCCGCCTCGAATGCCTCGCCTACTGAGCCGTCGGCGGCGACCGGCACGATAATCCAGTGGCCACCCAAGAGCATTCCGTCCGCGTACACCAACTCGACTGTCCCGGCCGACTCGAACTTGGCCGACAGCAGGCTCAGCCGCACCGCGAACTGCGCCTCAGTGACCTCGTCCGCCGGGTCGCAGAACTCGTTGTGCGGCCCGGCCATCTGGCCAGCTACTTCCGCCCGCACCGCCGGCTCACCCGACCGCAACCGCTCCCACGCGGGCCGCACTCGCACGACGGCATCCGAGAGCGAGGCCGGGTCGTTGGCGCACTCGACGTGGAGGTCGATCCGGTGGCCCGGCGCGACCTCGGCGGCGCCGCTCCACCACCCGAGTTCGTCGTCCCAGCCCATCGCCTCGAACGCCTTGCTCATTCCCGCCCCCAACCGGACGACCGGCCCTGGACGCAGCTTCGATGACAACGAGCGACCCCGTTAGCGCCCGAAGTCCAGCCGCTCTAACTCCGCCACCGTCCGCTCGCCGCCGGCGCTGCCCGTGTTCACCGTCGTCGCCGGCTCGAACAGCAAGACGTGGACTTCCTCGTCGGCGACCGGCCGGTGCTCGACGCCGCGCGGCACGATCAGGAACTCGCCCTCGGCGAGTTCCACAACCCGGTCGCGGAACTCCATGCGGAAGCGGCCGCGGACCACGAGGAACAGTTCGTCCTCGCGCTCGTGGTGGTGCCAGACGAACGCCCCGGCGAACTTCACGAGCTTGACGTGCTGGCCGTTGA
>CAXTPM010000531.1:0-4139 GCA_964245865.1 uncultured Fimbriiglobus sp.
CTACAACGGCGCCGCCTACCTGCCGGACTGCCTCGACGCGCTCGCGCTCCAGAGCGTGCCGCGCCACCGCTTCGAGGTCGTGGTGGTCGATAACGCCAGCCGCGACGGCTCGGCGCAACTCGTCCGCCGCCGCTACACCTGGGTCCGACTCGTGCAGTCGAAAGTGAACCTCGGCTTCGCGGGGGGGAACAACCTCGCCGCGGACCTCGCGCACGGCACTCGGCTCGTGCTGCTCAACCCCGACGCCGTGCCCGACGCGCACTGGCTCGAGGAACTCCTCCGCGCCGCCGACGCCGACCCCGCCGCCATGATCGCCTCGAAGCTGGTGCTCGCCGCCGACCCCGACACGCTCAACAGCGCCGGCCTGGTTCTCTTGAGGGACGGCCGCGGCGCCGACCGGGGGTTCCGCCGCCCCGACCGCGGCCAGTTCGAGCGGCGCGGGGCGGTGTTCGCCGGCTGCGGCGCGGCCCTATTGGTGCCGCGCCCGGCGCGCGGGCCGCTCCTGGACGCCCGGCTATTTCTCTACGGCGAAGACCTCGACCTCGCGTGGCGGCGCCAGAAGCTCGGCCTCGGCACGGTCTACGCCCCGCGCTCGGTGGCCCGGCACGCGGTCGGGGCGTCGGCGGGGCAGCAGTCGCCGCGCTTCACGTTCTGGAGCGAGCGCAACCGCGCCCTGGTGGCCCTCAAGAACGGCGACCCGGTGCTGGCGACCTACTCCGCGCTCGTGCTGGCGGCGAAAGTGCCCCAGGCGGTGCTGGGCGCGCTGGGCGGTGACGCGGGCGGTGGCGCGGGCGCTGGCGTCGTACCTCTGGCTCGCGCCGGGGGTGCTGGCCCGGCGGCTCTTCCTGTCCCCTCCCCCCCTGAGGGGGAGGGCTAGGGTGGGGGGTCGCACGCCGAGTAGGAATGAGTCGGGGGGGGGCGCGACCTCGCCGGCCCCGTCGGGCGCCCCCCCCACCCTAGCCCTCCCCCTCAGGGGGGGAGGGGACAGGAAGAGCGGAGACGGGGACGCGAAGCGCGGGGCGCCCCGATGACCGTCGCCTTCAACGCGCTCGCCGCGCTCAAGCGGAAGACCGGCGTCGGCCAGTACGTCGCGCAGCTCGCCGCCGCGCTGCCCGCCGAGTTGCCGACGGGGGCACTGCGGCTCTACCCCGGCGAGACTCTGAGCGCGTGGGTGGGCCGGCTACAATCTCGAACCCGCCCCGGCGGCGGTGGGCCGGCCCGCGCCGGGCGGCTCGCGCCGCTCAAGCCGCTGGCGCGCAAGCTGCTCGCCCACCACTTCCGCCTGTGGGCGCGCGGGGCGAGGCTGTACCACGAGCCGAACTTCCTGCCGTTCGCCACGCGGCTGCCCACGGTGGTGACGGTCCACGACTTGTCGGTGATGCGCCACCCCGAGTGGCACCCCGCCGACCGCGTGGCCGCGCACCGCGCCGAGTTCCCCGCCGCACTCCGGCGCGCCGACGCGGTGGTCGCCGTCTCCGCCGCGGTGCGAAGCGAACTCCTGGGCGAGTTCGGCGTCGATGCGGCCAAGGTGTTCGCGGTGGTGAACGGCCTCGACCCCGCGATGACGCCGCAGTCGCCCGAGACCCTGGCGCGCGTGCGGGCTGCCTACGACTTGCCGGAGCGCTACTTCCTCGCGGTCGGCACCGTCGAGCCGCGCAAGAACCTCGGCGTGGCGCTGCGCGCCTTCGCCCGGCTCCCCGAGGCTCTGCGGCGCGACTGCCCACTGATCCTCGCCGGGCCGTGGGGCTGGCGCTCCGAACCCGAGCGCGCGCTGTTCGACGCCGAGGCACGGCCGGCCGGCGCGCGGCACCTCGGCTACGTCCCTGGGCCGGACTTGCCGGCACTCTACGAGCTGGCGCACTGCCTGGTGTACCCGTCGCACTACGAGGGCTTCGGACTGCCCTTGTTGGAAATGCTCGCGTTCGGCGGGCACGTGCTCTCCTCGGGCGCCGAGGCGGTGCGCGAGACCGCCGGGCCGTATGCGACCGCCCTGGCAGCCACTGACTTGGATGCCTGGGTCGCGGCGATGGCGACGGTTGCCGCGTCGGGCCGGCCCGCAGACGCTTCTCAGCGAGTCGAGTACGCCCGCGGTTTCAGTTGGGCGCGCTCCGCGCGGCAGACCGCGGCGGTGTACCGCGGGCTAGTGCGCCTGGAGGATGCCGAGCACGCTCACGAGGTTGAATAGCCCGTGCGCCAGTGCCGGCGCGAGCACCGAGCGGAAGCGCAGCGCGAGGCACCCCAGGCCGCACGCCAGCACGAAGAGCGGCCACGGCGACGGCCAGGCGAAGGCGTGCAGTTCCGCGAACACCAGCGACGTGGCCAGCACCGCGCGGCAATGCCGCACCGGGAGCCGGCGCCAGGCGTTCGCCCTCAGCCACGGCAGCAGCGCCACTAGCCCCGCCGCGGGCGCCCAGAGCAGCACTACGCCCGCCTCGGCCCCGGCCGGGCAGCGCGCCAGCCCCAGGATCAGCGCGACCCCCACAAGCGCCGCCGCCTGCGGGGCGCGGGCGAGGGCGTAGCGCATCAGGATGCCGCGGAACACGGCCTCCTCCCACAACGGCACCGCCACGCAGGTCGCGGCGACCAGCGCAAAGCGGGCGCCGAACCCAGGGCCGACGCCGCCGAGATCGACGGGGTGCCGCGTCACCCCGCCGCCGGCGCGGAGCGTGAGGTCGAGCGCCGCCCAGAAGACCGCGAACGTAATTGGCGCCAGGACGAGGAACCCCGCCGCCCCCGCCCCGGCCGCGCGCAAGCACTCCGCGCCCGACGGAACCCGGCCCGCCGCCGGGTTGCGCGCCGCCCGTGCCCCGAACGCCGCCGCCGCCGCCGCGCTTGACGCAATCAGCGCCGCGAGGTTGACCCCCTCCGGGCCGAGCCGCCCGACCAGCGCGGCCGAGGCGAGCGCCCAGCCGAGGTACAGCGCCGGCGCGTCGATCCCCCACCACCCGGCCGGCGCGGGCCGGAATCGCGGCGCGAACGGCCGCCCGGCGAGTTTTAGGCCGAGGGCCGCGCCGAGTGCGGCGAGCAGCGCGGCGGCGAAGAGTGGCCAGGCGCCGGCGAGCAGGGGGGCGAGTTCGGCGGCGGGGTCGGCGGGCATGGCGGAGTCTCGGGGTGCGGCCAGCATACCGCTGCGGCGCGCCCACTTCCAGGCGACCCCGTTGACCGGCCCGGCCCGCGTCGGGTACACTCAGGCCGGTGTCGAACCGCCTCCCAGCGCCGGAGTTCGCCGTGCCCGCCCGATCCCTCGCCGTCGTCCTCGCCGCCGCCGCGTGCCTCGCCGCCGGACCCGCGGCGGCGCCGGCCGACCCCGTCGTTGACAAGCTCCAGAGCCGGTGGGAGTTCCAGCGCGGGGCGGTTACCTCCGGCCGGTTCCGGGCGGTGTTGTTCCGCCACTCCGGCAGCAAGGCCAAGCTCACCGCCGCGGATGTCGAGCGCTTCGCCGCCAAACTCGACACCCCGGTCGGCTCAGCGGCGGAGTTGTTCGACCGACTCCCCGAGGCTGAGTGGGGCGGAGGCTCCGCCGGCTGTCGGCTCGACGTTGTCGCCGACCGGGGCAAAGTGCGCAACGACTGGGGTTGCCGGGACGGGCGCGGCGAGACCCTCTCGTTCGACCGAATCGCCGAAGTCCAGACGATGCCGCAGTTCAACCAGGCGAGCCTATTCACCGGCCGCTCGAGCCTCGAAGCTCTGGATATCCGCACGCTCTGCTACGTGCCGGGCCGGGTCGAGTTCCTCGCCGAAGGCTTCGCGGTCACGGCCGGCGCTCCGAACCGCGTCACGGCCGGCGATCGTTTCAAACGCTTCACCGCCGACGCGGACACGGGTTTCGTCCGCCGCTTCGTCTCCGGTGAAAAGGGGTCGCCGGGCCTCGAAGTCTTGCAGTCGCAGCCGGTGGCCTACCCCGGCGGGGTGGTGATGCCCGTAGTGACGGCCGAGGTGCGGTACGAGGGGAAGGCCGCGAGCATGTGGAACGTGTACTACATCGAGCGGGCCGAGCCGAGCGCGAAGATCGATCCGGCCGAGTTCCGCGTCGCCGCGCCAGCGGGGACCAACGTGATCGACGCCCGCGCCGGCTGGGACGACCGCCGCACATTCAAGCCGGCCACCGACCTCGCCGATGTCCTCGAAGCCGCAGGGCC
>CAXTPM010000532.1:0-4133 GCA_964245865.1 uncultured Fimbriiglobus sp.
CCGGCACCCGCGCTGATCGCAGTAGCGCAAGTGGTCGCTGCGCAAACAATTGCGCCGAAACGACCGGCGGGCGAGCCGTTCTCGTTCGACCCGGTGGGTTCGCCCGCCGTCGCCGCCGACACCACACCCGAGCCGGCCGCGACTGGTCCTGCGCGCGTGGCCGTGCGGGTGCCGGCTCCTTCCCCCCTCGCCACCCCCGTTGCGGCCGCGCCAGCCGCGCTCCCCTCGCCGCCCGTCGCGACCGCCCCCGTCCGGGTCGCCCAGCCGATCCGCCCCGACGTGGTGATCGTCCCCGAACTGCCCGCCGACTTGGCGCGCGAGGCACTGCGGCGGGAGTACCGCGAGTTGGCCGAGTTGCGGCGGCTGGCGCGGGCCTGGGAAGAGCTGGCAAACTGGGTAGGCGACCCGAGCGACGACTTGGGCCGCGTCGTCCGGTACACGCTCGCCCTCGGCGCGGAATGTCAGTTTCGCCAAACCGTGGCCGCGTCGGCACTTGCGGCACGTACCGCGCGCCAATTTGCTCCCAACTTGGCCGCACTCCTGAGTCACCCGCTAGCCTTAACGGTGTGGCCGTCGCTGACTTTGGGGCAGCGGCGGGCGCTCGCGGCGGAGTGGGCGGCGGGGCGTAACCGGCTTGCGGGCTTGAGGCTGGCGCGGCGCGACACCCTCGCCCGGCGCCGGCAGGCCCGGCGACTGCGGCGGGGGGTTCTGCGGCGCGCGGGGCGGAGCCTGGCGCGGCCCGAGGCGCTTTTGATCGCGCTGGGACTCGCCGCGCTCGGAATTGCTCTAGCGCGGTCGGCGCCGAAGCGGGCCAAGGTGGCGTCGGCGGCTACCTCGCTCGGCGGGGCGAACTTGACATTAGTTCTTGCCACGGCTAGACTTCCGATGCAAAGCCGGCCCGAACGGGGGGCCGGCGACCCACTGGCGGGGGACGACGGGTGACCAAAAAGGAAATCGTCAAGCACATCGCCGAGCGGGCGCGGCTGCCGCAGCTTCAGACCAAAGAAGTCGTGCAGATGACCTTCGACGCGATCATCGAGACGCTGGTGAGTGAGGGGCGCATCGAACTCCGCAACTTTGGCGTGTTCGTGGTTAAGACCCGCAAGGCCCGAATGGCCCGCAACCCCAAGAAAAAAGACGGCGACGCCTTCGTGTATGTCGAGGCCAAGAACGTCGTGACGTTCCAGCCGGGTAAGGTGATGGAGGAAATGGTCCGCAAGTCGGCCAAGCCCCGCAGCCGCCGCAAGTCGAGCAAAGACGAGCCGGAGCCGGTCGCGGCGCTCCAGGCCGGGACCGAGGCGGGCGGGCCGGCCGACGACTTCGGGGCGAGCGGCGACCTGCCGCGCAAGCCGCGCTAATTCCGTGCCGTGTTCACGCCGAAGCCCAGGGACGCCGTCCCTGGGCTTTATTCGTTACGACCGGTGCGATTGCTTCAAGTTGCTTCAGGCGGGGTGTCGATACAACCGCTACTCGCCCCGACGCCATCGGTTCGCGGGGAGTTTCGGACCACCGAACCGGCAACGGAGGCTTCGGCCATGCTCACCAAACCCAAACGCGCCGCGGTCGTCACCCTCGGCGCCCTGCTACTCGCCCTCAGCGGCACCGGCTGCGTGCTGAACCAGTACGCCGGCGACCCCAACGTGCGCACCGATCAACTCTTGAACCAGTCGGAAGACATCCGCCAGATCGGCGAAATCTGGCGCCGCTTCTGGTTCAACGACATGCCGAGCCACATGACGCCCGAGCGCATCCACGGCGGCATCATGTAGCGTCGTAGCCGCGTGCCAGCTTGACGAGGTCGGGATAAAGCTCGGTCAAGTCTTGCGCCAACTCGGCATCGAGCGCGGTCAGCAGGGGTACGGCCGTCTCGAACGGCCGCGCCTTGCCCGGCATCCGCGCCTCGACGGTGCGCCACACCCGACCCAGGGCGCCGGTGATGCCGGGCAGGGTGGCGTAGCCGCGCAGGCGGTCGTTGGCCACGAACCCCGCCAGCCACTCGCGCGGCCACTCCGGCAGGAGCGGCAGCCCGGCGGCGAGCACGCCGTTCATGCGCCCGGCGAACGAGTCGAGCGGCTCCACCGGCTCGAAGTGGCGCCAGTTGCGCGCCAGGATGTGGTCGAAGTACACGTCGAGAATGATGCCCGAGAACAGGTGCCACTCCGGCGAAATGCGCCGCACCGCGCGCAGGACCGCCGGGTGCGAGTCGGTGGCGCCGTCGATCCGGCGGTGGAGCGCCACGCCGCGCTGCACGCCGGGCGGCAGCAACTCGATTTGCTTGGGCCGCATCAGGTCGGCCACGACGCCGCCGAGTTGCAACTCCGGGTCGTCGGGCGCCAGGTGCAGGTGAGCGAGGAAGTTCAGAGGACGCCCTTGGTGCTCGGCACCACCCCGACGGCACGCGGGTCGAGTTCGACCGCCCGGCGGAGCGCGCGGGCGAGTGCCTTGAAACTCGCCTCGATCAGATGGTGCGCGTTGCGGCCGTGGTGGGCGGTCAGGTGCAGGTTGAACGCCCCCTTGCCGGACACCGCGCGCCAGAACTCCTCGGCCAGCGGCGAGCTGAAGTTGCCGAGCATTTCGTTCGGGATGTCGGCGTTCCAGACGAAGTACGGCCGGCCGCAGAGGTCCACGGCGGCGGTGACGAGGGCGTCGTCCATCGGCAGCGTGCAGTCGCCGTAGCGGCGGATGCCGGCCTTAGTGCCGAGCGCCTCGCCCAAAGCTTGGCCGATGACGAGGCCCACGTCCTCGACGGTGTGGTGCGCATCGATATGCAGGTCGCCCTCGCAGCGCACGGCCAAGTCGAACAGGCCGTGCTTGGCGAGGTGCGTGAGCATGTGGTCGAAGAAGCCGACCCCCGTCGAGACTTCGGCGCGGCCGGTGCCGTCGAGGTTGAGCGTCAGGTCGATTTTCGTCTCGGCGGTCTCGCGCCGGATGGTCTCCGTGCGGCTCATCGCGCCAGTACCTCCCCAAGTGCGGCCAGCACGCGGGCTACTTCGGCTTCGCTTCCCACGGTGATGCGCAGCCCGTCGGCCTCGGCGGGCGGGCCGTAGCGCATGTGCCGCACCAGGATTTTATACTCCCGCAGGTCGCGCGCGATCTCCCCGTGCGCCGCGCTCGGGTGCCGGCACCAGACGAAGTTGGCGTGGCTGGGCGTCACCGCGAAGCCGAGTTCGCTCAGGCCCACGCTCAGGCGGTCGCGCGAATCGAGAATCCGCCGGCGCGCCCCGGCGTAGTAGTCTTGGTCGGCAATCGCGGCGGTCGCGGCGGCGAGACTCAAGACATCGCAGTTGTAGCTGTCTTTTACTTTGACTAGCTGTTCGATCACCTCGGGCCGCGCCACGGCGTAGCCGAAGCGGATACCGGCGAGGGCGTAATACTTGCTGAAGCTGCGCGTCACGACCACGTTGGGCAGGCGCGACGCGAGTCCCAGGCCGTGCCGCTCGGCGAAATCGACATACGCCTCGTCCAGCACCAGTGTGCCGCGCAGTTGGGTCGCCAGGCGCTCGACGGCTTCCAGCGGGACGAGCGTGCCGGAGGGCGAGTTGGGGTTGGGCAGGAACGTCAGATCCGCATCCGGGTAGGGCCACGGGTCGGGCAGGTGCCAGTCCGGGGTGAACGGCACCACGGCGAAGTTCGCCCCCTGAATCTCGGCGAGCGAGCGGTAGAGGGTGTAGCTCGGCGCCGGCGACACCATCAATCCCCCTTCGGGGACGAAGGCGCGCGTGAGGATGGTTAAGAGGTCGTCCGAGCCGTTGCCCGCGAGGATCATCTCCGGCGACACGCCCAACACCCCGGCGGCGACTCGGCGGAACGTCGCGGCGGTCGGCTGGGGGTACTTGCGCAAGGCGTCGCCGGTGCAGGCGGATCGAATCGCGCCAAACACGGCGGGCGAGGGCGGGTACGGCAACTCGTTGGTGTTGAGTTTCAGCACCTCCGGGTCGTTCAACTGCTCGCCGGGCGTGTAGCCGGCCATGCGGGCGATCGAGGTGCGCACTGAGGGAGTTCCGTTCGCCACGTCTTCCGCCCCGCGCCCCGCGACCCGACACCCGGCCTATTGTAACGGCCGGTGGGGTGGCCGTCTGCGGCGACCGTTCGGCTAAACATCCAGGCTGTAGCGGACGAACCCATCGTCACGG
>CAXTPM010000533.1:0-4132 GCA_964245865.1 uncultured Fimbriiglobus sp.
CGACGGACCAGGGCGGCGACGTCGACGGCCTGCAACGGCTCGGCGGGCGCGGGCAATCCGGGCGCGTTCAGTCCCGGCTCCGGCGCGGGCGGCTACGGCAACAGTTCGGGGGGCGTCGTCACGAGCGTCTCCGTCACCGGCGGCGGCACCCTGTACGACCCCAACAACCCCCCCACCGCCTACGTCGCGGGGGCGGGCACGGCCTCCACCGGCTTCGGCACCCAGAGCGCCTGCTACGGCCCGGCGTGCCTGTTCGGAATAGCCGACGGCCCGAGCGAGAGCGTGCTGACCATCGGCGACTCCATCACGGCGGGCTACGGCTCGGTCGATGTCGCGGGCGACCCTTTCGGGAACCACGGCGTCTACGAGCAGGCGCTCCAGAACAAGTGCGGCGTGATGCAGTGGGCGGTGTCCGGGGACTCGGCGGCCGGCTGGGCCTCCAACAACACGCGGCGCCTGGCGCTGCTCGCGGCACTGGGCAACCTGGGGCTGCGGATCGACACCGCGGTGCTCGGCTTCGGCACCAACGACTTCCTGACCAACAACAACTCGAACGTCCTGGCCGCCACCCAGGCGACCGTCGCCGGGCTGATTACCGCCGTGAAGGGCACCGGCTGCGTGTCGCGGGTGTTCACCACCACCGTGGTCCCCAGCGTCACCGGCACCTTCACCACGCTCGCGGGGCAGACCGAGGCGCTCGTCTCCGGCTCCAGCGCCAACTTCGGCCCGGCGGGCCGGGTGCAGGCGTACAACGCCGCGATCCGCAACGGCACCGGGATACCCTCGCAGGACGGCTACATCGACCTGGCGGCGGTACTGGCCGACCCCACCACCCCGACGAAGTTCCGGGTGTCGGGCGTGTTCTACCTCGGCACCTTTAGCGCCGTCGCCTTCGTCGCCGCCGACGGCGTCCACCCCAACACCACCGCCGGCATCCCCTACGCCGTGCGCAACCTCGACATGAGCAAGCTGCTGCGCCTCGACTCGCCCGCGCGGCAGGCCCCCCCTCTCCTCAGCTACACGCCGCAGAGCAACTTCGCGGGGGAGCGGGTGTTCAGCAGCCTGCCGGCGGGGTCCGCCGTGGCGCTGACGACCGCCACGCCGCTGAGCGTGACCAGTGTGACGCTCTCGGCGGGCAACTGGGCGGTCTCCGGGGTGCTCGACTTCGCCCTGGCCGGCGCGACGGCGAGTAATTTCACCGCCGCGGTCTCGAAGTTCAACAACGCGCTCGCGGGCGCGGACACCTTCTCGAAGCTGCCGATCCCGACGACCACGCTCACCGACACGCTGACGATGGGCACGCCGCCCGAGGTCTACGTCAAGGTGCCGCAGGGTTCGACCGCGACTTACTACCTGGTGGCGCAGTCCACATTTAGCGCCGGGACGGTCTCGGCCTACGGCACCATCCAAGCCCGGAGGGTTTAGCATGCATTATTTCCTCACGCCGACGCACGCGGTCGCGTGTAACTACCGGGCGGGCACCACCGCGCTCGCAAAAGCAATCGTCACGACCTTCTACCCGGACATCCTCGCCGGGGTGAACGACGCGCTGCCCGAGGAGGAGCGGTTCGCCGACCCCCACGTTTACAAGGTCGTGTGCCCGAGCACCGAGGCGCCGGAATTACCCGTCTTGATGCTGGTGCGCGAGCCGGTGGACCGCTTCCTGTCAATGCTCTCCCTCACGGGTCAGACTGTCGAATCAGCGTTATCCGACGACGAACTCATGGCCGGCGAGCACTTCGGCCCCCAGAGCGCGTTCGAGTGCGACAAAGCCTTCCGCTTCCCGGACCAGATCGAGGCGTTCTGCGCCGAGGCGGGGCTTCCGGTGCTGGAAGTGGCCAACGAGGGCGGCGAGAAGCCCGACATCACCGGCGCCGAGCGCGACCTGATCGAGTCCCGCTACGCCGCCGACGTGAAACTCTACCTCTCGCTGTAGCGTGTCGGACAGCGCCGATGTCGAAAACGCCCTGGTGCAGTTAGTCGCCCAGGCGTGCTACCCCAACCCGCAGGGGATCACCGTCCGCGTCTACCGGGGCTGGCCGATCCCCTCCCAACAGGACGCCGACCTGGCCGCGGGGGTGGTGAACGTCTCCGTCTACGCCTCCGACACCGAGAGCAAGGCCACCCGGCACCTGCCGCAGTGGGTGGAGCTTCCGGCCGAAGCGCCGACGCTGGTACTCACGGCGACCAATAACACAGTGACCGTGTCCGGGGCGGTGGGGCGCTACAACGCCTGCGTCGTCGCGGACGGCAGGGCCTACGTCTACCCCGTGAACTTATCGGACACGCCCGCCACCGTGGCGCAGGGCTTGGCGGCACTGATCCCCGGCGCGACATCGAGCACGAACACCGTCACCGTGCCCGGCGCCCACGTCGCCGCGCGGGTGGGCGGGTTCGGCACCTCGGTGCGGGAGCTGAAGCGCCAGAAGAAGGGCTACCAGGTCACGATCTGGGCCGGCTCGCCGGAGCTGAGGGACGCCATCGCCCCGCTGGCGGACGCCGCGCTCGCCGCAGTCGATTACCTGCCGCTGCCCGACGGGTTCTCCGCGCGGCTCCTGTACGAGCGCTCGCGGCAGTCCGACCGCGACGAGCGCGACGGGCTTTTCCGCCGCGACCTGTTCTACTCCGCCGAGTTCTCCACCACTCTCTCCCAGTCCGCCGCCCAAGTGGTGTCGGTCTCGGAACGGGGCCAAACCAACGCCGCCATTTAGGGGTCCACCTATGCGCACGCTAGTCGTCACCAACCCGTTCGCGGGCTACGAGCACGGGGAGCACATTACCGACCCCGACACCATCGAGGACATTTTGGACGGCGAGCACTCCGGGCACGTCGTTTCCGTCAACCAACCAGACGAGGATTAACCCATGACGATTGTCCAGCAGGGCCAAGTCAACACCAACGCTCTGTTGGTGCCGGACGTTTTAGTCCAGATCATCACCCCGCAGCCCCAACTCAACGGCGTGCCGTCGAACGTGCTCGGCCTCGTCGGCACCGCCTCCTGGGGCGCGGTCAACTCGCCAATCATCGGCTCCTCGCCCGCCGACGTGGCCCGGCAGATCGGCCCGGTGCAGCCGCGCAAGTTCGACCTCGGCACGCACGTCGCGGCCGCCGCGCAGCAGGGGGCCAACAACTTCCGCCTGGTCCGCGTCACCGACGGCACCGACGCCGCCGCCACCGCGACGGTCACCTGCGCCACCGCCGCGCTCGCCACCGCACTCGCGGCCGCGATCAACGCGGGGCAGGGGGCTTTGCGCGGCCAGTCGCAACTGGTCGTGGCGTCGGCATCGACCACCACGCTCACGCTGACGGCGAAGTACACCGGCAGCACGGGCAACACTCTGGTAGCGGCAATCGGCCCCGGCTCGGCGGCGTCCACCACCCGCCTGGTCCTCTCGGTCGCGCTCGCGGGCAACCTGCCCGAGCAGTACGACAACGTGGGCGCCAGCACCTCCACCGCTTCGAGCGTGACCTTCTCCGGCGGCACCGACGGCGCGGCGACCATCACCTCCGCGACCCTGGTCGGCCAGGACACGCTGCCCCGCAAGGGCATGTACGCCCTGCGCGGCACCGGCGCGTCGGTGGCGATGCTCTGCGACGCCGACGACAGCACGCAGTGGACGAGCCAAATTGCCTACGGCGCGTCGGAGGGCTGCTACATGGTCCTCACCGGCCCGGCGGGCGACACGCTCTCCAACGCCGTCTCCGCCAAGGCGACGGCGGGCATCGACAACTTCAACGGCAAGCTGATGTTCGGCGACTGGGTGTACGTCAACGACAACGTCAACAACCAGGTGCGGCTGATCTCCCCGCAGGGCTTCGCCGCCGGGAAGCTCGCCGCGCTCTCGCCGGAGCAGTCGAGCCTCAACAAGCAGCTTTTGGGCATCGTCGGCACCCAGAAGTCCTTCGCCCAGCAGCAGTACAGCAACGCCGAGCTGCAAGTCCTCGCGCAGGCGGGCATCGACGTGATCTGCAACCCCGCGCCGGGGGGGAGCTACTTCGCCTGCCGGATCGGCCACAACGCCAGCTCGAACATCGTCGTCCACGGCGACAACTACACCCGCTTGACCAACTTCATCGCCGCGACCATCAACACCGGCATGGGCCTCTACCTGGGCCGGGTGATTACCCAGC
>CAXTPM010000534.1:0-4120 GCA_964245865.1 uncultured Fimbriiglobus sp.
CCTCGATCTGCTCGGCCACTTCGACTTTCAGAAGTGTGCGCGTGCGCGGGTGCAGTGTCGTCTCGGCGAGTACCCGGAACGGCATCTCGCCCAGCCCCTTGAACCGCGTGATTTCCGGCTTCGCGCTCGCCTTGAATCCGGCGAGCACGCGCTCCTTGTCCGCGTCGTCCTTCGCCCAGAACGTCTCTTTGCCCAGGTCGATGCGGTACAAGGGCGGCTGCGCGATGTACACATTACCCCGACGTACTAGTTCGCCGAGGTGGCGGAAGAAGAAGTCGAGCATCAGTGTGGTAATGTGGTGCCCGTCGGCGTCGGCGTCCATCAGTAATATGATTTTGCCGTAGCGCAGTCCCGCGTAGTCGAACTTCTCGCCCGCGCCGGTGCCGATGGCACTCACCAGGTCCGCGAGTTCCTGGTTCTGCATCACTTTCGACGTGGGCAGGTCTTCGCCATTGAGGATTTTGCCGCGTAGCGGCAGCACCGCCTGCGTGGCGTTGTTGCGCCCCTGCTTCGCGCTGCCGCCGGCCGAATCCCCTTCCACGATGAACAGTTCCGTCGCGTCGCGGTCGGCGTTCTTGCAGTCGGCTAACTTCCCCGGCAGCCGCAGCCGACGGTTCCCCGGCCCCGCGCGCTTGACCTCGCTCGCGGCCGCGCGGCTCGCCTCGCGCGCCCGCGCGGCCAGCACGATGCGCCCGACGATCAGGTCTGCAGCCGTGGGGTTCTGATTCAGCCACGCCTCGAGCGCGGGGCGAATGTACCCCTCGACGACCGACTCGTACTCGGGGTTGTTGAGTTTATCTTTGGTCTGCCCCTGGAACATCGGCTCGCGCACGTACACGCTCAACACCGCGACGATCCCCTCCCGGATGTCCTCGGCGGTGATTTTGAGTCCCTTGATGGACTTCTTCACCTCCGCGTGCGTCTCGCAGTAACTCTGCACCGCCTTACGCACCGCCGTTTTCAGGCCGTTCTCGTGCGTCCCGCCCCCGCCGGTGCGGATACCGTTCACGTAGCTGCGCACGCTCTCGTCGGTCGATTCGGTCCACTGGAGTGCGACTTCGATGCGCTCGCCGTTGTCGCGCCTGGCGCTAAACGTCTGCTCGGTGACGGTGTTTTTCTGCGCGAGGCGCACCAGGTGGGTTAAAAACTCCGGCACGCCGCCGGGGTGGTGGAACTCGACTGATTCGCCCGACTGCTCGTTGCGGAATAGTATCTTCAAGCCACTATGAATGAACGACATGTCTTCGAGGCGCGTTTTCAGCACGTCCGGGTCGAAGCGCGTCACCTTGAAGATGAGCGGGTCAGGCTCGAAATAGATACTCGTGCCGCGCCCGCGCGCCGGCCCGGCCTCGGCCAAGTCCGCCCCCGGCACGCCCCTGGCAAACTCCTGGCGGTATTCCTTGCCGTCCCGCTTGACCGACGCGACGAGCCTGCGTGACAGCGCGTTCACCACCGACGCGCCGACGCCGTGCAGCCCGCCGGAGTGGGTGTAGCCGCTCTCGTCGCCGCCGAACTTGCCGCCGGCGTGCAGTTTCGTCAGCACCAACTCGACGCCCGACTTTTTATACACGGGGTGGACATCCACGGGGATGCCGCGCCCGTTATCGACTACCGTGAGCGCGTCGCCGGACTTGTGTAAAGTGACCTCGACGCGGTCGCCGTGGCCGTTGAGGTGCTCATCGACCGAGTTGTCGATAATCTCCCACGCGAGGTGGTGCAGACCCTTGGTATCGACCCCACCGATGTACATACTCGGGCGCTTGCGAACCGCCTCCAGCGGTTCGAGAACCTGGAGCGAGTCGGCGGCGGTGTACTGTCCGTTCATCGTCGCGGGCATCGGTGCGTCTCAGTATGCAGTTTCATTCCAGTCGCCTCGCAATTTTACTGCGTCGCCTCGCCCGCCGGACGCTCGGCCGGGCGCGGGCGCCTCTCGGCGCGACCCTCGACCTCGTCCCAGTCGGCCGGCTCGACCGGCGGCGGCACGACGCGCGTAAACTCCCCCCGCTTCGCCACTTCGGTGCCGCGCGTGCCGCGGCCGCTCGACACGTTCGCCATGCCGGGGCCGTACTCCATCACCTTGCCCGAGGTCGTCTCGACCGCGATCTTGTCGAAGCGGCCCCGGATCGGCGCCCCCCCGACGCAGCGGTCGCCGTCGTCGAGTTTGATGCCGATCACGCCCTTGCCGACGCCGGTCAAAATATTGATTTCGGACACGGGAAATTGAATCACCCGGCATTTCTTGGTGGCGAGCATGAGCGACTCTTGGGGCCGCATCATGCGTGCGTACACCACCTGGTCCCCCGCGTCGAGCTTGGCGTACCGCCGTCCAGATTTGGTCGATTCGGCGCGGTATAAACTCAAGGGGAGCCGGTAGACGTAGCCCGCGCTCGTGACCACGACTAAATGTTGCGCCGACGACTCCGGCGCGTCGTCGGGCGGGGTGAAGCGCGGGTCGGTCGGCACGGCCGCAATGACTTTCACGCGGTCGCCGAGTTTATAGTATTTCGTGATCGGCTCGCCGTAGCCCGAACTCGCGGGCACGTCGGAGGCGCGCATGGTGTACGCCGCGCCGTCGTCGGTCAGAAACACAACTAGTTCGGTGGTACTGGTAGGCACCACCGCCGCCACCTCATCCCCCTCGCGCACGCGCGTGCCGGCCAAACTCCCGAGGCGTCCGACGCGCTTCAGCCAGCCGTCGCGCGTCAGCACCACGTTGGTGTTTTCCTTCACAATGTATGCGTCTTCGTTGAACTCTAGCACGTCATCATCCGAAGCCATGCGCGTGCGCCGGCGCGTCACGAACGGCTGCGCGAGTAGTGCTTCGAGTTCGCCGCGCACCGCGCCCCACAGTTGCGATTCGCTCGCCAGTATGGATTCGATCTTCGCGGCCTGCGCACTTTTGTCGGCGAGTTCGTCGCGGATTTTTTGGACTTCCATCGACGCGAGTTTGTACAACTGCGAGTCGAGCACCGCCGCAGTCTGCTCGGCGTCGAGGCCGAAGCGCGCGGTCAGTTTCTCGGCCGCGTCGGGCTTGCCGGAGCTGGTGCGGATGATCGCCACCGCCTCGTCGAGCGCGTTGAATACACTCTCGAAGCCGCGCAGGATGTGAATACGCGCGTTGAGTCTGCGCAGGTGGAACTCGTACCGCCGCCGCACGGTTACTAGCCGAAAATCCAGGAAGTAGCGAAGCATTTCTTTGAGGCTCAGCCCGTCGCGCGGCACGAGCGTGGTGCCGTCACTCGCCGGCACCACGGCCGTCATGTTGTAGCTGAACGACTTCTGCAACTCGGTGTGCCTATACAAGTAGGCCATAATCAAGTTCGGGTCGGACCCCGGCTTGATCTCGAGCGCGGTGCGCAGCCCCTCCTTGTCGCTGGTTTCGTTGTTGACATCCAATAAATTGGGGAGTTTGCGCTCCTCGATCACGCCGCCGATGGCGTTCTCGACATCGCCCTTCACCACGCCATACGGAAACGAACTGATAATAATCTGCTGCCGGCCGCGCGCGGGTTCTTCGAGCTTCCACTCGGCCTGGACTTTAATCGTGCCGCGCCCCTCGTCGTAGATTTTGCGCAGCGTCGCCTTGTCGGCGACGATCTTGCCGCCGAGCGGGAAGTCCGGGCCTTTGACCTTTTCGAGCAGTTGCGCGGTCGTCGCCTCGGGCTGGTCAATCAGGAGTAAACAGGCGCGCAGCACCTCGCCCAAGTTGTGCGGCGGGATGTTGGTCGCCAGTCCCACCGCGATGCCCGACGAGCCGTTCACGAGTAGGTTGGGGAACTGCGCCGGCAGCACGACGGGTTCGCGGCGGGTGCCGTCGTAGCTCGGCGTCATCTCGACGGTGTCTTGATCGAGTTCGGTCAAGAGCGGCTCGGCGGCGCGGCTGAGCTTCGCCTCGGTGTAGCGGTAGGCCGCCGGCGGGTCGCCGTCCACCGAGCCGAAGTTCCCCTCGCCATGCACCAAGGGAAGCCTTAAAACCCAGTCCTGCGACATCCGGACGAGCGCCTCGTAGAGCGCGTTGTCGCCGTGCGGGTGGTAGTTGCCCATCACCTCGCCGACAATTTTTGCGCACTTCGAGGCTTTGCGGTCGAACGTCAAGTTGGCGTCGTGGTACATCGCAAAC